>NZ_JALDUM010000009.1:0-5187 GCF_023109515.1 Streptococcus mitis | reverse complement strand
AGCTAAGCGACTTCCATATCTCACAGGGGGCAACCCCCAACTACTTCCGGCGTTCTAGGGCTTAACTTCTGTGTTCGGCATGGGTACAGGTGTATCTCCTAGGCTATCGTCACTTAACTCTGAGTAATACCTACTCAAAATTGAATATCTATTCAAATCAAGAAAACCGTTCGCTTTCATATTCTCAGTTACTTTGGATAAGTCCTCGAGCTATTAGTATTAGTCCGCTACATGTGTCGCCACACTTCCACTTCTAACCTATCTACCTGATCATCTCTCAGGGCTCTTACTGATATAAAATCATGGGAAATCTCATCTTGAGGTGGGTTTCACACTTAGATGCTTTCAGCGTTTATCCCTTCCCTACATAGCTACCCAGCGATGCCTTTGGCAAGACAACTGGTACACCAGCGGTAAGTCCACTCTGGTCCTCTCGTACTAGGAGCAGATCCTCTCAAATTTCCTACGCCCGCGACGGATAGGGACCGAACTGTCTCACGACGTTCTGAACCCAGCTCGCGTGCCGCTTTAATGGGCGAACAGCCCAACCCTTGGGACCGACTACAGCCCCAGGATGCGACGAGCCGACATCGAGGTGCCAAACCTCCCCGTCGATGTGAACTCTTGGGGGAGATAAGCCTGTTATCCCCAGGGTAGCTTTTATCCGTTGAGCGATGGCCCTTCCATACGGAACCACCGGATCACTAAGCCCGACTTTCGTCCCTGCTCGAGTTGTAGCTCTCGCAGTCAAGCTCCCTTATACCTTTACACTCTGCGAATGATTTCCAACCATTCTGAGGGAACCTTTGGGCGCCTCCGTTACCTTTTAGGAGGCGACCGCCCCAGTCAAACTGCCCGTCAGACACTGTCTCCGATAGGGATCACCTATCTGGGTTAGAGTGGCCATAACACAAGGGTAGTATCCCAACAACGTCTCCTTCGAAACTGGCGTCCCGATCTCATAGACTCCTACCTATCCTGTACATGTGGCACAGACACTCAATATCAAACTGCAGTAAAGCTCCATGGGGTCTTTCCGTCCTGTCGCGGGTAACCTGCATCTTCACAGGTACTAAAATTTCACCGAGTCTCTCGTTGAGACAGTGCCCAAATCATTACGCCTTTCGTGCGGGTCGGAACTTACCCGACAAGGAATTTCGCTACCTTAGGACCGTTATAGTTACGGCCGCCGTTTACTGGGGCTTCAATTCATACCTTCGCTTGCGCTAAGCACTCCTCTTAACCTTCCAGCACCGGGCAGGCGTCACCCCCTATACATCATCTTACGATTTAGCAGAGAGCTGTGTTTTTGATAAACAGTTGCTTGGGCCTATTCACTGCGGCTGACATGAAGTCAGCACCCCTTCTCCCGAAGTTACGGGGTCATTTTGCCGAGTTCCTTAACGAGAGTTCTCTCGCTCACCTGAGGCTACTCGCCTCGACTACCTGTGTCGGTTTGCGGTACGGGTAGAGTATGTTTAAACGCTAGAAGCTTTTCTTGGCAGTGTGACGTCACTAACTTCGCTACTAAACTTCGCTCCCCATCACAGCTCAATGTTATAGAACTAAGCATTTGACTCAGTTCACACCTCACTGCTTAGACAGACTCTTCCAATCGTCTGCTTTAGTTAGCCTACTGCGTCCCTCCATCACTACATACTCTAGTACAGGAATATCAACCTGTTGTCCATCGGATACACCTTTCGGTCTCTCCTTAGGTCCCGACTAACCCAGGGCGGACGAGCCTTCCCCTGGAAACCTTAGTCTTACGGTGGACAGGATTCTCACCTGTCTTTCGCTACTCATACCGGCATTCTCACTTCTATGCGTTCCAGCACTCCTCACGGTATACCTTCATCACACATAGAACGCTCTCCTACCATACCTATAAAAGGTATCCACAGCTTCGGTAAATTGTTTTAGCCCCGGTACATTTTCGGCGCAGGGTCACTCGACTAGTGAGCTATTACGCACTCTTTGAATGAATAGCTGCTTCTAAGCTAACATCCTAGTTGTCTGTGCAACCCCACATCCTTTTCCACTTAACAATTATTTTGGGACCTTAGCTGGTGGTCTGGGCTGTTTCCCTTTCGACTACGGATCTTAGCACTCGCAGTCTGACTGCCGACCATAATTCATTGGCATTCGGAGTTTATCTGAGATTGGTAATCCGGGATGGACCCCTCACCCAAACAGTGCTCTACCTCCAAGAATCTCTAATGTCGACGCTAGCCCTAAAGCTATTTCGGAGAGAACCAGCTATCTCCAAGTTCGTTTGGAATTTCTCCGCTACCCACAAGTCATCCAAGCACTTTTCAACGTGCCCTGGTTCGGTCCTCCAGTGCGTCTTACCGCACCTTCAACCTGCTCATGGGTAGGTCACATGGTTTCGGGTCTACGTCATGATACTAATTCGCCCTATTCAGACTCGGTTTCCCTACGGCTCCGTCTCTTCAACTTAACCTCGCATCATAACGTAACTCGCCGGTTCATTCTACAAAAGGCACGCTCTCACCCATTAACGGGCTCGAACTTGTTGTAGGCACACGGTTTCAGGTTCTATTTCACTCCCCTCCCGGGGTGCTTTTCACCTTTCCCTCACGGTACTGGTTCACTATCGGTCACTAGGGAGTATTTAGGGTTGGGAGATGGTCCTCCCAGATTCCGACGGGATTTCACGTGTCCCGCCGTACTCAGGATACTGCTAGGTACAAAGACTATTTTAAATACGAGGCTATTACTCTCTTTGGCTGATCTTCCCAAATCATTCTTCTATAATCTTTGAGTCCACATTGCAGTCCTACAACCCCGAAGAGTAAACTCTTCGGTTTGCCCTTCTGCCGTTTCGCTCGCCGCTACTAAGGCAATCGCTTTTGCTTTCTCTTCCTGCAGCTACTTAGATGTTTCAGTTCACTGCGTCTTCCTCCTCACATCCTTAACAGATGTGGGTAACAGGTAGTACCTGTTGGGTTCCCCCATTCGGAAATCCCTGGATCATCGCTTACTTACAGCTACCCAAGGCATATCGTCGTTTGTCACGTCCTTCTTCGGCTCCTAGTGCCAAGGCATCCACCGTGCGCCCTTATTAACTTAACCTTATTTTTCTGACCTTTCAGTCATAAACTCTTATTAATACTACAGCGTTTTCGGTTTATTTTCTTGTTACTATTTGATATAGATATTCAATTTTCAATGTGCATTACTTGGTGATCTCTCACCAATGGAGCCTAGCGGGATCGAACCGCTGACCTCCTGCGTGCAAAGCAGGCGCTCTCCCAGCTGAGCTAAGGCCCCACAAGACCTCTCAAGACTAAACAAGACCAATGCGCAGTTCCTTTTCCTTAGAAAGGAGGTGATCCAGCCGCACCTTCCGATACGGCTACCTTGTTACGACTTCACCCCAATCATCTATCCCACCTTAGGCGGCTGGCTCCTTACGGTTACCTCACCGACTTCGGGTGTTACAAACTCTCGTGGTGTGACGGGCGGTGTGTACAAGGCCCGGGAACGTATTCACCGCGGCGTGCTGATCCGCGATTACTAGCGATTCCGACTTCATGTAGGCGAGTTGCAGCCTACAATCCGAACTGAGACTGGCTTTAAGAGATTAGCTTGCCGTCACCGGCTTGCGACTCGTTGTACCAGCCATTGTAGCACGTGTGTAGCCCAGGTCATAAGGGGCATGATGATTTGACGTCATCCCCACCTTCCTCCGGTTTATTACCGGCAGTCTCGCTAGAGTGCCCAACTGAATGATGGCAACTAACAATAGGGGTTGCGCTCGTTGCGGGACTTAACCCAACATCTCACGACACGAGCTGACGACAACCATGCACCACCTGTCACCTCTGTCCCGAAGGAAAGCTCTATCTCTAGAGCGGTCAGAGGGATGTCAAGACCTGGTAAGGTTCTTCGCGTTGCTTCGAATTAAACCACATGCTCCACCGCTTGTGCGGGCCCCCGTCAATTCCTTTGAGTTTCAACCTTGCGGTCGTACTCCCCAGGCGGAGTGCTTAATGCGTTAGCTGCGGCACTAAACCCCGGAAAGGGTCTAACACCTAGCACTCATCGTTTACGGCGTGGACTACCAGGGTATCTAATCCTGTTTGCTCCCCACGCTTTCGAGCCTCAGCGTCAGTTACAAGCCAGAGAGCCGCTTTCGCCACCGGTGTTCCTCCATATATCTACGCATTTCACCGCTACACATGGAATTCCACTCTCCCCTCTTGCACTCAAGTTAAACAGTTTCCAAAGCGTACTATGGTTAAGCCACAGCCTTTAACTTCAGACTTATCTAACCGCCTGCGCTCGCTTTACGCCCAATAAATCCGGACAACGCTCGGGACCTACGTATTACCGCGGCTGCTGGCACGTAGTTAGCCGTCCCTTTCTGGTAAGATACCGTCACAGCGTGAACTTTCCACTCTCACACTCGTTCTTCTCTTACAACAGAGCTTTACGATCCGAAAACCTTCTTCACTCACGCGGCGTTGCTCGGTCAGACTTCCGTCCATTGCCGAAGATTCCCTACTGCTGCCTCCCGTAGGAGTCTGGGCCGTGTCTCAGTCCCAGTGTGGCCGATCACCCTCTCAGGTCGGCTATGTATCGTCGCCTTGGTGAGCCGTTACCCCACCAACTAGCTAATACAACGCAGGTCCATCTGGTAGTGGTGCAATTGCACCTTTTAAGCAAATGTCATGCAATATCTACTCTTATGCGGTATTAGCTATCGTTTCCAATAGTTATCCCCCGCTACCAGGCAGGTTACCTACGCGTTACTCACCCGTTCGCAACTCATCCGGAGAAGCAAGCTCCTCCTTCAGCGTTCTACTTGCATGTATTAGGCACGCCGCCAGCGTTCGTCCTGAGCCAGGATCAAACTCTCATTAAAAGTTTGAGTTCTCACTCATTTCTGTCACTGACAGATTTATTGTTTTTTTCATTGTTCAGTACTACAACCTTAGTTGTAGTGCCCTGCACATTGGTTCGTCTTGTTCAGTTTTCAAAGGTCTTTGTCACTTACTTCTCTCAAGCGACAACTATATTAGTATATCACAGGTGCTTTCGCTTGTCAACACTTTTTTGAAACTTTTTTAATCTTTTTTCATCAAGTGTTCCATCCGCAACATACCATAGTCCGTACGGGATTCGAACCCGTGTTACCGCCGTGAAAAGGCGGTGTCTTAA
>NZ_JALDUM010000008.1:0-30126 GCF_023109515.1 Streptococcus mitis | reverse complement strand
GTAGCGCATGACTGTTAATCATGATGTCGTAGGTTCGAGTCCTACTGGCGGAGTAGTTAAGAAAAAGAGGTTTAGGCCTCTTTTTTGTTATGTAATTTATAATCTATCTCGTGTCATTAGACTTCCGCAATCAGGACAAGATGGGGCCTCACAATTTAGTTTAGCAATGATTTCTTTGTGGGTATCTATATTAACAACATCCATAATTTGGATATTAGGGTCTTTAATGTCTAGTAGTTTTGTGATAAAATGTAATTGTTCCATATGAATCTTTCTAATGGGTTGTTTGGTCACTTTTCATTATAGATCTTATGGGACTTTTTTTCTACAACAAAATCGGCTCCATAATATCTATAGGGGATTTTCCCACTACAAATATTATAGAGCCTTTTTGCCGAGTAAAGTTTCAGAGCCCTCCGTTTTCGAGTAATGTACCACAGTTTTAAGGAGATCTTTTTAGTACTTTAATCGAGGATAGCGAAGAGGCTAAACGTTGCGGACTGTAAATACGCTCCTTCGAGGGATTCGAATCCTTCCGCTTCCATTATCTTAATTTTTGAAATTTAGGTAGTAGATTTCCTCCTATTCTGTCAACTTTTCCTATTTGTTATCTTTTTGAGGTTAGTATTTGAGCAATTCAGGATTTGATAATAACTGTTTATAATTTTTTGTTAGAATAAGCTTATAAAAAGTAAAGGAGTGTATGCTTATGTTACAAAAAATTTATGAGCAGATGGCGGATTTTTATAGAAATATTGAAGAAGAGTATGGTACGTTCTTCGGAGATCATTTTGACTGGGAACATTTTCATTTTAAATTTTTGATTTATTATCTTTTCCGATATAGCATTGGGACTCATCGGGATTTTATTGTTTACCATTATCGTGTTGCTTATCGTTTGTATCTTGAAAAATTGATAATGAAACAAGGTTTTGTTGCTTGTTGAGACAGTATGAGTTAATTTCCGAACAAATTTAACTTTTTGTGGGAAAATAATGATAAATAGCCGGAATTTTTTCTAAAACATTTTTTAATAGTTGGAAATAGCAAATCTTTCTATTGTTTCTTCTTGATAAAAAGGCGATTTTTTCTTATAATAAATTGTAAGATATAATTGCAGGTGAGAGTCCTGCCATGTATGTGAGAAAGGAAGAGCCTGAGGGCTCAGACAAGATTATGACTTCAGTTGTTGTTGTAGGTACCCAATGGGGTGATGAAGGTAAAGGGAAGATTACAGACTTCCTTTCAGCGAATGCAGAAGTGATTGCACGTTACCAAGGTGGTGATAATGCAGGTCACACGATTGTGATTGATGGTAAGAAGTTTAAATTGCACTTGATTCCATCTGGAATTTTCTTCCCTGAAAAAATCTCTGTTATTGGGAATGGTATGGTTGTAAATCCTAAATCTCTTGTAAAAGAGTTGAACTATCTTCATGAGGAGGGTGTGACAACTGATAACTTGCGTATTTCTGATCGCGCGCATGTTATTTTGCCTTATCATATCGAGTTGGATCGCTTGCAAGAAGAAGCTAAGGGCGACAATAAGATTGGAACTACAATCAAGGGAATTGGTCCAGCTTATATGGACAAGGCTGCTCGTGTTGGGATTCGTATTGCCGATCTTTTGGATAAAGATATTTTCCGTGAGCGCTTAGAACGTAACCTTGCTGAAAAGAATCGTCTTTTTGAAAAATTGTATGACAGTAAAGCGATTGCTTTCGATGATATTTTTGAAGAATATTACGAATATGGTCAACAAATCAAGAAATATGTGACAGATACATCTGTTATTTTGAACGATGCGCTTGATAACGGTAAACGTGTTCTTTTTGAAGGTGCACAAGGTGTTATGCTAGATATCGACCAAGGCACGTATCCATTTGTTACGTCATCAAACCCTGTTGCTGGTGGTGTGACCATTGGTTCTGGTGTTGGTCCAAGTAAGATTGACAAGGTTGTTGGTGTATGTAAAGCCTATACGAGTCGTGTAGGAGACGGTCCTTTCCCAACTGAGTTGTTTGATGAAGTGGGAGAACGTATCCGTGAAGTCGGTCATGAATATGGTACAACAACTGGTCGTCCACGTCGTGTGGGATGGTTTGATTCAGTTGTGATGCGCCATAGCCGTCGCGTTTCTGGTATTACTAACCTTTCATTGAACTCTATCGATGTTTTGAGTGGTTTAGATACTGTGAAAATCTGTGTGGCCTATGATCTTGATGGTCAACGTATTGACTACTATCCAGCTAGTCTTGAGCAATTGAAACGTTGCAAGCCTATCTATGAAGAGTTGCCAGGTTGGTCAGAAGATATTACCGGAGTTCGTAATTTGGAAGATCTTCCTGAGAATGCGCGTAACTATGTTCGTCGTGTGAGTGAATTGGTTGGAGTTCGTATTTCTACTTTCTCAGTAGGTCCTGGTCGTGAACAAACAAATATTTTAGAAAGTGTTTGGTCCTAAGAGATTTTTAAGGTTTATTTAAGATAGGTCGGGTATACTATAGACAGTTACAAGAAGACCTCCTAACTTGTTGTAACAAATATCCTAAACTTTTCTTTTTCATAATAATCTCCCTTAACTCCACCCAATCAGGTGGAGTTTTTTGGCTCTATTTCAGGCTTTTGGGGACTATTCTAAAAATCATTTTTCGATATTTTTCGGTATTTTTCGGATTTTGGTCGGGGAATTGGAGGGGACTTTTTTAGCGAATATGACTAAGAAATAAATCTGTTGTCGCTTCAGCGAGTTCATCCTCAACTTGGTTATAACGATCTGTCATATAAACCTTTGTATGGCCCAGCGCTTGGCTTAATTGTTCAAGTGGAACTCCTGCAATAATGCTTTGAGTTGTGAAGAAGTGACGCATCATGTGAGGTGTTACATGCAATCCTGTTGCTTCATTCACTAGATTGAAGTTTCTATTTAACTGGTTTGGATTGATGAGACCACCTTTTTCGTTCAGGGTGATATAATCTTTTTGTTGTTCCTTGATAATCCCTAACTTTCGCTTAATTTTAGAAGCTTCAGCTATCAGATAATAGATAAGGTCTGTTCCGATATCATCAAGGCAGACGTATCGCTCTGAATCTTTCGTTTTAAGCCCTCCTTTCCCTTTCAAGGTCTGATTGCTTCGACTATCTCTAAGATGTAGTATAGCCCGTCCGCTGTCGTTCTGAGTGACATCCATAGGGCGCAATCCAAAGACTTCTCCTCTTCTCAATCCAAAAATTGTCAGATAGGTAAGAGCGTAGAACTGTTTTGGCATAATTTCTTCTGCCTTTGCTATCCAAGTCTTAAACTCTTTGAGAGTCACTTTCTTGTTAGCAGCAGGGATATCACTCTGGCCAATAAAGACACCTTTCAAGCGATTTGAGAGCAGATTCCCATTTTTCACGGCATCGTTTAGCAATGCCATGAAGCTGGAATTGAGAGTTTGAACAGTGTATCTGGTATGGTTCTGCAACTTTTCAGCGATAAAGAGTTCATACTCATTTCTATCTAAATTTTTAAGCAGGATAGAACCAAACTTTGGCTTGATATGGTTCTTATAGAGATTGTCATTGAGGTAGTAGGAAGTGTCATTCCAGCGCCCTGTTGACAATCTCTTTTCAGAATAAATATCCCAATACTGATCAAGAGTTAGATTCGTATTGATACCTAATTCCAGGTCTTGGATTTGTTGCTCAAGCTCTACCAAGGCTGCACGAGCTTGAGGGAGAGTTGTGAAACCACTTTTACTTTTTTCTCTTTTTTTACCTCGGAAGAAAAAAGAACGTCTGACATAGTAACGCTTGCCTTTAGCAGTCTCATAGTAATAGATATTTGGGTATTTTGTTTTATTATATTTCATTGTATTCTCCTTGTTTATCGGCTTCTGGACAAGGTCTAAACATTGAGAATATTGACATCACCCCTTTCATGGTGTAAAATAGGGTATAGAAAAGAGGCCTTTTTAATGGCTGATTTTTTATAAGGATGAGCTTCACAATCAAACTTTGGCGAGGGCGATTGTGGGGCTTTTTTTATTTTCTAAATAGTTTGTATAGTTTATACAAACTCCAAGCTGTCAAAGGGCCTGCAAGGAATGGAGCGATTGGAATACCAACAACTCCAAAAAAAACTAAGAAAATATACAGTGCTGAAAATACGATTTTATTTGCCTGAAGTTTTTTCTTAGGAGATGTTTCTGAAAGATTAATATCATTTACTATATCAGCGAAACTGTCACTAACAATATTTTGTTCAATATGTTCAGCTTCAGTTGTTTTAGTTTCAATAGCTTCAGTTTCCGTAACTTCTTTATTGGAAATGTTATCATCAATTATCTCAGATGATTCGCTCTGAATTACTTCTTTTTGTGAAGAATCAACAATGGTAAGGTAAATTTCAAAACCAACATCCAAATCATTATTTGTGACAACTTTTTCTTCATACTCGTCCCATTCTTTATATGGACCGCCTTTTATCTCACATTCTATTAAGAAATGATATCTTTCATCATCAAAATATTTACGGATAGATTTAGCGACTGTTGCAGGGACGTATCCTACATGATTATCAAAAATCAAAACTTTTATAGCATTGGGATCATATTTATTATCCGTTTCTGGAATGAGTTCAATATTAAAAATATCTAAATCTCGATACTTAAAAACTTTTAGACCGTATTCTTCAACTTCTTCCCTGATTTCCTTAGCTGATAAATCTCCATAGTATTTTGAATACTCTGGAATCCCGTTGTCTTCAGCAATCATATTGCAAGCTTCTTTTACTGCTTTTTTATATTTTGTCACTCCAGCGACTCTGAATAATATTTTTTCAACAGTCTTTTGCATATATTTCCCCTCTATATAAATATCTTCAATGCCATTTCTAATTTACTAATGCCAAGTATTCCTCTTTTACCATGATTTCATTTGTCACGGTTTTAAGATTATAATAAGACATGAATTTGATGTAATCAAACTCTGTAGGGTCGTCTAAGCTTTCTATCGCATCTTTTACGAGATGATGGATCATATTCCTATCAGCTTCATTTTCACAGCGTAGTCGAGCGTTCTGGTACTCTGAGCGTGTGTGGTCCTTGTGGCCGAGTTCGTGTAGAAGCACCTTAACTCTCTCTTTTTTGCTGAGTTTACTCGACAGGAAAGCTGTATTGGTTTCTTTTTCGTAAAATCCAAGTTCGTCAGGCATCAAATCTCCATCAAAATCGATAATACGAATCTGAAAATGACTTATAATTTCTTTTTCAGTCACTAAGCAATACCTCTAATCACCAGCTTCTTTTAGATAACCTTCAATGATAGACTGGATGATTTTCTTCTTTTCATCTGTTAATTCTCGACCGCCAAACATCATGACATTAGATGCCATTTCTTCAACATTTAGGGTCTTCCCTTGCCAGCTATACTCTTTTGAATCACCAGCAATAGTAGGATTATCCGTGCGACCAAGTAAATAGTCTGCACTTACATTAAAGTAGTCAGCTATTTCTTTTAAAACTTTTGAACTCGGATTGCTTCTTTTTAATCGATATAAAGTGTTAGTTCCATAACCAAGTTTTTCTTCCAAAACATTTATAGAAATCCCCTGTTTATCAGCTAATTCCTTTATTTTATCGAATGCTACGAACATTTTTTTAGAACCTTTCTAAGCAAACGAAAAATAATTTTAAAATATTTGTAGAAAATGGTTGACATATTTAGTCAAATGTTTTAAAATAATAATCGTAAGCTAAAGAGTTAGCGAATAAGACAACTAAAAAATAAAGCCTAGTAAACTGATTGGCGTCCGTTTTCTATAGGTAAA
Source organism: Streptococcus mitis (assembly GCF_023109515.1). GTDB lineage: Bacteria > Bacillota > Bacilli > Lactobacillales > Streptococcaceae > Streptococcus > Streptococcus mitis_CS. The sequence goes on along the minus strand of NZ_JALDUM010000008.1, from coordinate 24,315 downwards.
CCTTACTTTTAGTAGGTCTTTTCTCTATGTTTTCATTTTAAAACATTTGACTAGAGTTGTCAAGAAATTCGCTAACTTTTTAGATAATTTTTTAAAAAGGAGGTCAGAAATGAGCCAACAACATCAAAAATGGATTCAACTTGTTAAAGATAAATTGAATACCGAAGGAATGACACGAACACATCTCGCCCGAGCGTGTGGAGTGAAGAAACCTACCATTTCAGATTTATTGAAATATGGTAAAGGTAGCATTAAACTAAAAAACCGAGTTTGCGACGTTTTAGGAATTGATGAAACTTGGGTTGAGTTAGGAGAGTAGGAGGGGAAATTAGTGGAAAAAATTATTGCTTATTCTGTTGAAGAATTATTCGTGAAGGTCGCAGAACAAGAAAAACGCATCTCAGAAATTGAAATGCGTTTAGGGATTAAACCTTTGGAAGATACTTCAACATAAATTTAGATTTAAAGATTTGAATGATAATATCTACATAGTTTTTTAGTTCAGGTAATGAAATGCTGGTACTCTTATTCCAATGGGTATAGCCGTTACCGACTGTTCGGATAAAATGAAGAGCACCTTTTAAGAGTTCATCATCTTTTACATACCTATCTATAGCGTTGTTAAAAGTTAATTTTGGATCAGATAAATATTCTTTGCTATCTAATTCAAAATCTAAGGCATAGTCTTTGATTAAACATTCAATAGCAGAGCGATAGCCTGTTCCTGCGATATTCTCTAATCCCATTTTTTCTGCTTCAATCGCTTCACTGTAAAATTCTACAAATCTAGGAGCATGGTCAACGAAAAGACGGTCTATATCGCTAACAACTTTATTAGGATAAACAAGGACCATAGTCGTTTCATCATTTTGATGTAAATACTCTTGATTGGTCATGTGGTATTTCTTACAGGATGGGCAACGATGGTGCAGAGAAAAAACGTAACCTTCTTGAGTGTCTAATCTTCCTACTTCGTTGGTGGTTGGATTGTTTCCAATTCCACACAAAGGACAAGTTTTAGGGATTTGAATGGTTATAGTTTTTCCAAGTGTACTGAAATAATGCTCAACAGTAGATATGTCCATTATGTTTCTCCAATCGTTTTTATTATCTTTATTATACCAAATTTAGAAAGGAATACTATGAACGAAATTTTTAACTTTCACGGGCAGGAAGTCCGTACTTTGACAATTGATGACGAGCCTTGGTTCGTTGGGAAGGATGTTGCAGATATCTTGGGATATGCAAATTCAAGAAAAGCAATTTTTGACCATGTAGATGATGACGATAAGACAGATGGGGTAACGATTCGTGACGCCATGGGTAGAAATCAAAATCCTATCATCATCAACGAATCTGGTCTCTACTCTCTCATCTTATCTAGCAAGTTACCTCAAGCGAAAGAGTTTAAACGCTGGGTCACATCAGAGGTCTTACCAACTATTCGCAAACAGGGTGGATTTATCCGTGAAGACTTGGACGAGGATGCCTTTATCGCCCTCTTTACTGGTCAGAAAAAATTACGTGAGCAACAGGCGACCATGCTGGAAGATATTGACTACCTCAAGAGTGAGCAACCGATTCATCCAAGCTATGCTCAGTCGCTCCTGAAGAAGCGTAAGGCTCGGGTTGTGGCTTGCCTTGGCGGTATTGATAGTCCAGCTTATGCGGATAAGATTTTCGCTCAGTCGGTGTTTAGACAAGCTGAGATTGATTTCAAGGATCATTTTAATATTAGTCGCTATGACTTGCTACCTAAAAAGTTTGCAGAAGCCGCATTGGCCTACTGGATGACGTGGGAGCCAAGCACAAACACTAAGATGAAAATCATGAAACTGAATACATTTGATGAAGCGTAGGAGGGGGAGAATATGGACAATGTTCTACTTTCGCTATCTGAATGGATTAAATCCATTATCAAGGACACAATCACAAGATTGGTTGAAATAGAAAAAGATAGTGACCACTATCCAGAGTTGATGGATGTGAGCACTACCTGTGAATTTCTAGGAATTAAGTATGACACCTTTTCAGATAATTATCGTTACATGAAGGGATTTCCAAAGGAATTACCTGGTAAGAAATGGTCAAAAAGAGCCATCAAGGAATGGCTCTCTAATCAAATATAATAACTTTACTAAAAGGCTTCTGGACAAGGTCTTAGCAAAATTATTTGACTATATTATAGCACAATAAAGGAGATAAAAAATGTTTGAACCACCATTACTAAGCCAGCTTTTAGGAACTGGCGCAGTTATTTTAGGATTTATCGGAGCTGGGCTTCTAGCACGGCAGATGGAACTGCACGAACTTGAAGAACAACGCAAGCAGGAAGAGGAAGATACTCAAGCAGTCAATGAATTTAACAAAATCGTTGAAATTGGACGTAAAATCGAGCGCCAACAAATCCGCAAGAACATCCGCCGTGAGTTCAAAGGCTTCACATACGACAACGAACCGCCTCAAGGCTTGCGCCCTGAACCATTAGCCTTGCCAGAGCCTAAAATGCACATCTTGAAGTGAGGAGGTCAGGAAATGGAAGAATTGATTGAATGGCTGTTGTGGCATGAGAGAGTGAATATTGAAATGATGTCGTCTGATGAAGAAAAGTCTGACTTTGAAATATATTTAGAGGACGAGAATAGAAAAATATCACTCATCAAAGAATACCTAACCGACTATGAAAAACTAGCCAAGGATTATGAAAAACTAGTTAAGGACTATGAAAAACTAACCAAGGACTATCATGATGTGGTCTCTCAAAATCGTCTGCTCAAGCTTGAAAAACTAGAGTTAGAAGGCAGGTACATCTATGAAGATATGCGGATGAAGTACCGTGCGAACCGTAGAAAGTGGGGCGCTCGGTATGTCTGAAATCAAGTGGATTAAAATCACAACCGATATTTTTGACGATGAAAAGATTTGCCTGATTGATGCCTTACCTGATCCTGATGCCATCTTAGTGATATGGTTCAAGGTTTTGACACTTGCTGGAAAACATAACAGTAATGGCTTGCTGATGATGACTGATAAGGTTCACTATACAGATGAAATGTTAGCTACTATTTTTCGTAGACCATTGAATACAGTAAGAATGGCTATTGGAGTCTTTGAACAGTTCGGGATGATTGAGATTATCGATGGAATCATTAGCCTGCCAAATTGGGAAAAACATCAAAACGTTGATGGAATGGAGAAAATCAAGGAACAGACACGTAACCGTGTAGCCAAATACCGCAAAAAACAGAAAAATCTTGCTCTTGGTAACGTTACAGGTAACGTTACAGGTAACGTTACAGTAACGGACGGTAACGCACTAGAAGAAGATAAGAATAAGAATAGATTAGATAAAGATAAGAGTAAGAAAAGAATAACTACTACTACTAGTAGTGGTAGTGAAGAAAATATTTTAGAACTTTTTCAATCAGAATTTCGTAGACTCTTATCTGGATTTGAGATTGAAGAAATAAATCATCTACTAAATGAGAATGATGTGGATCTGGTAAAAGAAGCACTGAAGATTGCTATCAACTCTGGAAAACCCAACATCAAATATATAGGTGGGATTTTAAGAAATTGGCAAATGAACAATGTCACGACTGTTGAGCAGGTTCGTCAATCAGAGAAGAAGAGCAAGGATAAAAAAGAAGAACAGGAGGCTAAAGACGAATGGGGGTATTAGAACTAATTGAACAATTCGAGATAGACTATTATCCGTTAAGCTATGAGAAGAAAACTCTTTTAGCTAACCAGCCAATTCATCAAGTGGTTGCTTGCTTGTCTGAAATGGCTAGCTGGCATGAATGCGGAGGTAGGCTAGCATGGTAGACAATGTATTTGAGGAAATCGCCTTATCTTATCGTAGGAACACAGAACAACAGGAAGAGCTTTGCAAAAAGCATAACATTCCTTTGATAAAGATATTGAGGACTGAGAGTGTTGTATGTCGCATGTGTGAATCCGAGCGGATTCACGAGGAAAATCAAGCAAGAGTGAATGAACTGGCTGACGCTGAGAATGAGCGAGAGAGGAAATATTATCTTGAGAAGTTTTCTCTTTATGATGAGGTTCTGAAAAATGCAACCTTGGAAAACTTTGAGACGCCCACTGAAAAGGAAGCGGAAAAGCTAGCTTTTGCAAAGCGGATTTGTCGCGAGTGGTCTGAGGGTGCTAGGAACAACATCGTGTTACAAGGAGAAGCTGGAACAGGTAAGAGCCATTTGGCTTTTGCTATGGTAAAAGCTTTATCTGAGTACACGAAAGAGATTGCTATTTTCATCAACGTGACTGACTTGTTAATGAAAATCAAGGCGGACTTTAGTCAGGAAGAGTTTCTGGTCAATAAAATTGCGAGTGCCAAGTTTTTGGTCTTGGATGATTTGGGGATGGAAAAGGATAGTGAGTGGTCGTTTACTATTCTCTACAATATCCTGAATAAGCGCTCAAATACAATTATTACCACGAATTTGATTTCTGCTGATATTCAGAAAAGGTATGGCAGACCCTTTATGTCCAGACTGATGAAGGGTGTTGATAAAGACCATTTGATGGTTTTCAATGATTTGACAAATAAGCGAAAGCAATATTTTTAGAATGGAGGTGGCTGATGTTTGTCTTAAAACATGGGGCAAGAGAAGATAAGCCGTTTCTGATGTCCGCTGTTATCGGTGTGACTGGTTTGGACATTTCATGTTCTGAGGAGAAGAAAGCCATGCGGTTTGTTTCTCGGGCGGCAGCGTTACAGGTTGGTAAGGCATTGAGAGGTTCCTTTGGGAATTTCTATCCAGTGGAGGTGGAGTGATGATTGGGGGTATCGATCATTAAAAAAATGACAGTTTGGGCGCTTTTTGATAGTGGGAATGGTTCTTACTTCAAGGGTGCTAACTCTCTGAATAGTTCGGGGGGGACGAATATTGAAATCTATTCAATCGGAATGGATATAGAAAACAAGAACAATCATTTCATAAATTTGGACCTTGCTGACTTTGGGCGCCTTTTTGGAGACAACACACTTTTTGATGTGTTAGACAAATTACCAAAACCTGACCTTATAATAGCTAGTCCACCATGTGAATCATGGTCAAATGCTTCTGCGATGGAAAACGGAAATGCGTGTTGGAAACGCAATGATGTTTCTGACAACCTGTTTGCTCCCCAAGTAAGACCTTCACCATTCACAATCCGTTCAAAACAGGATTACGAATCAGCCTATATAAATTATCAGTATGACAGACAATTTCTAAAAAGGGTCAATGGTGAGCTAACAGCTTTCAACACAATAGAAATCATAAAAAGATATAGACCACAATTTTGGGTTATTGAGAATCCAGCGGCTGACAGACTGTGGCCTTACATTGAGGATATTATTGGATTCAGAATTCCATACAAAAATCTAGCTAGATACAATAATTATGATTATCCTTTACAAAAACGGACGATTTTTGGAAGCAATATTGAACTTAATCTTAAAAATAAAATTATCAAGCAGGACATCGAGTGGAAAAACTTCTCAAAATCATATAATGAGAGATCTAATATACCTGAAAAATTGGTGTCAGAAATATTCAAAAAAATTTACAAGGAGTTTAGTAAAGATGATTGAACTCTATTTCATTTACAACGGTCACCGCAAGATACTCATTGGGAGTTTTGGCCATATACATAGCGCAATCAATGAATTAAAGAAACATCAAGCTAGTTACTCAGCAATCAGTCATCCACGATTTCGGAAAAGCATGAGTGGTGAGAACATCAGGATTGACTACGGATCAGTTGACTGCTACTACTTGATTACGAAGAAAACGGAGGAAACGAATGGCTAGAGATATTTTAACCGATTTAGCATTTGAAAACTTATACAAATCTGTAGCACTTCCAGATTGGAAAGAATCTGATGAAGTAATCCTTGTTAGCTTAGCCAACAAGGAACAAATAGAGTCAGATGAAAGATACCGCTTAACTGAAAACTGCAGATTTTTTGGCGATCGAATTTGTATCTTCTGTGAACAAGTGAAGAAAAATAATTACATCACGCTACATAAATCTATGTTAGAAAAAATTATTAAGGTAATGGAAACATTTAAAGAAGTGGAGAATTTATAAAATGAAAAAACTAGGAATCATTATTGGGGCGGTATTTGTAATCGTTGTATCGCCATTTGTAGTCCAGTATGGATGGAATGAGATTATCACAACGATTGTTCCAGTTGGTAAAATTACAGTCTGGCAAGCACTAGGGATGGATGCACTACTATCTTTCATCTGGCCTGTATTATCTAGCAAAAAAGAATCTGAAGAGGATTATTCGCATGCTGTAAAAAGCAGTATTTCGAAAATCATTACATGTGCATTTTTGATATGGTTAGCAAGTTTGTTTATTTAAGGAGTGTTAGCATGATACCGAAGTACAGAGTGTGGGATAAAGAATTGCAAACAATGCTAGATGTTTCTTTGATAGATTTTAAAAAAGGTGTTTTAGTTGGTGAGCATTGGGAATTTGGTGAAACAAATTTCATGAGTTTTGACGAAATCGTACTCATGCAATCAACAAACCTTTTGGATAAAAATGGCAAGGAGATTTTTGAGGGGGATATAGTCGATTACAAGGGTAGAAAAGCAGTTATCAAATGGCACGGATCTTATGCAAGTTTTATTTACATATTTGTAGATGAATTACAGAAAAGAGTGGCAGGATGGAGTCCACTATATCTTGCTTATTTTCATTTTGAAGTAATTGGGAATAAATTCGAAACCCCAGAGCTTTTGGAGGTCAAGGAGTGAGATATTTAAAAATCCTATGTGTTGTTTTACTCGCATCATTCCTCGTAGCATGTCACCAGATTTCGAGTGGGACAGTAGTAGATAAGTACATTGATGAACCTTACACCACATTCATACCTGTGGTGTCTGGAAAAAGTTCAGTACTTGTGCCAACCAGAACCAAAAGAAAATACATTCTAGTTGTTTCTGGTTATGTAGGTAATAAGCAAGTTGAAGAAACATTTAAAGTGACATCTGAGGAGTACAAATACTATAAAATTGGCAATACTTTTATAAAAGATGCCGTTTTAGAAAACAAGGAAGGGGACAAATAATGAAACCTGAAAAAATTGACAACGTAAACAAACCAAATCACTATATCGGGACTCATGGTCTCGAAGTGAAGGATGTTACCAGAAATTTTATCAAAGGAAAGGTAGAGATGGAAGCACACCTCTGGTGTAGTGCTGTCGAGTATTTACTTCGCTACAAAGAGAAAAACGGTCTTGAAGACTTAAAAAAAGCCAGAAAGAATCTTGATTGGCTGATTGAGGAAGTGGAGAAGGAGAATAAAAATGATCAATAATGTTGTTTTGGTAGGTCGATTGACTCGTGACCCTGAGTTGCGATACACACCATCAAATGTTGCAGTTGCGACATTCAGTTTGGCAGTGAATCGGAATTTTAAGAATCAGGCAGGTGATCGTGAAGCAGATTTTATCAGTTGCATTATGTGGCGCCAACAAGCTGAAAATTTTGCAAATTGGCTTAAAAAGGGTGCTCTTGTAGGAATCACAGGTCGCATTCAAACTCGTAGCTATGATAATCAGCAAGGTCAACGTGTCTATGTGACAGAAGTGGTAGCTGAAAGTTTTCAAACACTTGAAAAGAAGGATAATTCCGCGAATCAGTCAAGCATGGAAAATCAAATGCCACCAAGTTTCGGAGCTAGTGATCCGATGGATATTCCAGATGATGGATTGCCATTTTAAGGAGGTGTGAAGGATGAACAGGCTGAAAAAATTAAGACAACAAACAGGTGACACACAAGAGGATGTTGCTAAAGTTATTGGCGTGACCCGTAGAGGGTACCAAAAAATGGAAAACGAAGAAAGCCAAATCAAATCAGATAAAGCTCAGAAACTTGCCAAATATTTTGGTGTAAGCGTAGGATACTTGCTTGGTTATGAACCTGAAAGTGAGCAAGTTAGCAATTATCAAAAAATAAAAATTTGCTTCTCTAATGGTGAAGAACTTAGTTTTCTAGTAAGAAATTTTACAGAAAAAGAACTTACGAAGATTACTAGTCAGTTCAACAATGGAAATTTGATGAGGATTAGAAATTTGTCTGTAAATCCTAAGAATGTCAATTATTTTTTTGTTGAAGACTTTGAAGAAAATGAGGAGTTTGAGAATGAACATACAGGGACTAATTGAACGATACCCAAATGGATCCTTCATCCCTGAACTGATTGAAGATGAAGATATTATCTTTAACAAAGATAGCGATTATCAGAAGCAGAAGAAAAAAGAAAAGAAGAATCCTATTTTCAAAAGAAATAAGCCCCGAAATAGATGGGCGCTTTAAGGAGGTCACAGATTGAAAAGATTTATCGCAATTTGGATATTATTGTCTGCTGGATTAAATATCTGGCAGAGTATCCACATTAAAAAACTAGAAGAAAAGCGCCCGATGATCATCTATAAAGCTGATAATCAAGGCGCCGAAATCAAAGGCAGAGTCTTACAAAAAGAGAAGATTGGTGACATGTACACTGTTACATTGCAAAATTACGGAGTGTTCGTAGTTACTAAAACAAACTATGAATCTCTAAAAATAGGAGATGAGGTAAAATTGTGATGGTAAAGTACAAGAAACCAACTTACATCATCATTCAAGAAGCAATGGCAGAGCGAATTAGATTTCTGGAAGATGAACTTTATGAAAGGGCCTATAAGGATATTGAGAAATTAGAAGCTCAAAATGATTTTTTAAAAGGCCTTTGTAACAATCAGCTTGAAATCATCATGGATTATGAATGGAAGCAGATGCAAGAGCAGGCTACATTCATAAAAGCTAATACTAGAAAGTGGAGAGCAAGATGAAACTAAGATTGAAAGAACTTAGAGAAGATCTATGTCTATCTGTAGGACAGATGGCGAAAGAGACAGGTGTTTCACAAAATACAATCCATTTGTATGAGAGAGGTGGATATCCGTCCATTAAGCAAATTGAAATGATTGCTAAAACCTATGATGTAAACCCTGCGTGGCTTGTTGGGTGGATAGATGATGAAATGAAGCCTGGAGTCCAAGTCGTTGAGAAAGTTGTCTATAAAGAAAGTCCAACAGCAAGATTGCCAGATTATTTCAATAACAATAACGATGGTAAGCTTATCAAGTGGAAGCAATCACGAAGATATCGAGGGGGTAGGAATTGAAGAAATTAAGCGACGAAGACCTCAAAACATTAGACAGAGAACTTTTCAAATTTCAAAACGTTCAACGTACAATAGATTTGAGAAGGCTAGAACTAGAAACTCGAAATCCAGATGCTCAAAGTGGGCCTAGCGTAGGAATAAGCAAACCTACCGAAACTATCGCAATCAGAATCGTAGATGACCCAACCTTAAAATTTCTCGAAGGGTTCAAAGCTATTATTAACAAACTCCTGATCAATCTAGTTGATGAAGATAAGGAAATCTTTAATCTGCGCTGGAGATATCCTCAACTGAGATGGGAAGAAATAGCAGAACAGAAATTCATGAGCAAAGCTACAATCTATCGACGTAGAAGGATTATCCTAGAACAGTACGCTATTTTGAAAGGTGAGCTATAAATAAACATGAGACAAAAGACATCTTGAAGTCTCACAAAAAAAGGTCTATTATGATAGCATGAACTTCTGAAACAAAAACACAAATCACACTTTAGGAGTCATCCTTAATTCTAGTCAGAAAAGTTGTCCAACAGAAGTATCGTCAAGAGTCAGCAAATGCTGGCTTTTTGTTTTGGGAAAGGAGGTAGAATATGGAATTTGTATCACCAATAAAAGATAATGACGACATTCAGGCAATGAAAGATTATCTCAGAGAGTGGAATGAGATGTATTATATGCTATTCATCACAGGTCTGAATACTGGTTTACGAGTCGGAGATATACTTACCTTGAAAGTTAAAGATGTACAAGGTTGGCACATCAAGCTGAGAGAACGGAAGACTGGCAAGCAGATAACAAGACGGATGACAAAAGAACTCAAGAAAGAAATGAGAAGATATGTCGAAGACAAACCATTTCATCATTTCTTATTCAAGAGTAGGCAAGGGAAAAATAAAGCAATCACTCGTGAGAGAGCCTATCAAATTATTCATGAGGCTGCTGAAGAACTTGGCATTGATAATGTTGGAACACATACAATGCGAAAAACGTTTGGTTATAAATATTACAACAAGACAAAGGACGTAGGGACATTGCAGAAAATGTTCAATCACTCATCGCCAGCGATTACCCTGAGATACATAGGGATAGAGCAAGCAGAGCTTGATGATGCACTACGAAACTTTGTCATTTAATTTTTTTAGATATTACTTTCACATAATGAGTTAAGCATAAAGTGAAAAAATGAAACTCTTTAAAACCCATGCTTAGTAAGGGTTTGAGATTTAGAGTGAGTTTAACAAAATATAAGATATGTGAAAGTGAGGGATAGAATTGGTATAGTTAGAGGAGAGGAATATGTTACTCATAGGATATTTAGTTTGTTATTTTATCGCATTGATGTTTTTGAAAATTGTTTTCGATTGGACAAAAGAAGATATAGGGAAAATATTTAAACATGGATTGATTTTTCTATTTCTGCCTTTAGTATTCATTGGAGCTCTCGTATATGATTTTGTAGACAAAAGATGAGACAAAAGACATCTTGAAGTCTCACAAAAAAAGGTTTATTATGGTAGCATAGATTTCTTGTATGAGATGGGATAGGTCAAGAGCCTGTCCTTTTGTTTTGCAAAGGAGTATATATCATGTACAACAAACCAGTCAGACAGAGCTTGAAGACAAGGAAGTGGAACAAGTTCCGTGACAAGGTCATGAGACAACACGATTACCTTTGCCAAGAAAGTCTAAGATATGGGCAGTCAGTTCCAGCTGAAATGGTTCATCATATTTACCCAGTATCTGAGTATCCAGAACTTGAGTATGTATCTTGGAATTGTTTGCCGCTGACCAACCGCAAACATAATACGTTCCATGACCGCAACAACGATAAGATAATCGGAAATGGAATCTATTGGCAGAAGAAAAGAAAAAAAGAATTTTTAAATTTTTTTCAAAAACAAAAATGAAAAATGAAAAAAATTTTTTAATCCCCCCACTTCGAAAAAATTTTTTCGAAGCCTCTGGGAACCGGTGAAGGGAACTTTTTCCAAGTCGCGGGCCTTCAAACAAAAAGGGGGTAAAAACTAAGCGATTTTGACGGAAGGAGGTAGTTTTTGGCTAAACCAATTACAGCGAAGTCGATTAAGTCAAAAGTGGTCAAGCAGATGAAAGACTTAGGCACTTATCGAAAAGAATTTGAGATGATTATTGATATTTTTGCAGGAATGCTCTATCAGTATCAGAAACTTGCTCAAGATTATGCTGACATGGGTTATCCAGTAACAGACACCTACGTCAATAAGGCTGGTGCTGAAAATGAGCGCAAAGTTCCAATCTTGACAGCGATGGAAATTTTGAGGAAAGACATCCTCAGCTACTCTAATCAGTTGATGATGAATCCTAAGTCTCTTGGTGAGGTAGTAGAACAAGAGGGTGAGTCAGTGCTTACTGAGGTCCTGAAGTTCAAGAATGAAATCAAGAAGAAGCGAGTGACTGGCAATGGGTAATCTTGATAAAGCAAAAGAATATGCTCAACACGTCTTAAGTCACCAAAAAGAACATTGCGAAGAGAACATTCTTGCTGCTGAACGTTTCTTGCGCGATCTTGAAAATCCTGAGTTTGAAATGGATGAGGATATCGTTGATTTCGTTGTTCACTTCATCGAAAACACGATAGTCCATCAGCAGGGCGATGATATGTTTGCGGTGTCTATCCGTAACAAGCCATTGCTCTTGCAACCGTGGCAACATTTTGTAGTTGTGAACCTGTTTGGATTTTACTACAAGGGTACAAATGAGCGCAGGTTCAAAGAAGCGCTTATCATGCTTGCTCGGAAGAATGGGAAAACCTCATTTACTGCTGCAATCGCACTTGCTTATCAGATATTAGACACAGACAGCGGTTCAAAATGCTACATCGTGGCAAACTCTGTTAAGCAAGCGATGGAAGCTTTTGGATTCTTGAAGTTTAATGTGGAGCGATGGAATGACAAGAACATTCGTATCAAGGATAACAACCAGGAACACTCAATCACTGCTAATTTTGGTATCGAGGGTTCTTTCTTTATCCAGGCACTGGCCAACGATGAAAGCCGTTTGGACTCTTTGAACGGAAACGTTATTATTCTGGATGAAGCTCATACAATGAGGAACAGTAAGAAATATGGTCTTATGAAGAAAACAATGTCAGCATACCGAAACAGTATGCTTTTTGTTATCTCTACGGCTGGTGATATTCCTACTGGTTTCCTTGCTAACCGTTTGAAATACTGTCAAAAGGTCCTTAAACAATTAGTCAAGGATGATTCCTTGTTCATGTTTATCTGTAAAGCTGATCAGACGACTGATGGGGACGTGGGCGATTACCTGGACGAGAATGTTCTTAAAAAAGCCAATCCTTCGTGGGGTGTGACGGTATCGCTCAAGGCTCTCAAGGAAGAAGCAGAGCAGGCTATGAATGATCCTCAGACTCGAAACGAGTTTTTCAATAAGACCCTGAATATCTTCACTAACTCTCTGAACGCTTATTTTAATCCTGATGAGTTCATTGCGTCGGATAGTTGTTACGATTGGAGTTTAGAAGAGCTGGCACGCTTGCCGATTCGCTGGTATGGTGGTGCGGACTTGTCAAGATTACATGACTTAACGGCAGCTGCTCTCTACGGTGTCTATAATGATGGTGAGAAAGATGTTGATATCTGTATCACACATGCTTTCTTTCCTCGGATTAATGCTCAGAAGAAGGCTAACGATGATGGGATTCCACTTTTTGGTTGGCAGTCTGATGGCTGGCTGACGATGAGTAATACTCCTACCGTTCTCTATGATGATATCGTCAAATGGTTCATCAGTATGCGTGAGCGTGGATTTAAAATCCAAGCTGTGGGAATGGATAGGAAGTTTGGTCGTGAGTTTTTGGCCAAGATGAAAAAGGCTAAGTTCAAGGTGATTGACCAGCCTCAGTTATTCTATCTGAAATCTGAGGGGTTCAGACGGATTGAGTTCAAAGTCAAGAACAAGGAATTTTATTATCTTCATTCTGACGCTTATGAATACTGTGTGAGCAATGTTAGAGCGATTGAAAAGGTGGATGACGCTGTGCAATATGAAAAATTAGACGGAGACGGTGGTACTGCAAGGATTGACTTGTTTGATGCCAGCGTCTTTGCTTGTATACAGGCTCTTGCTAATCTTGGCAAGGGTGGCGATGTGATGAGATTCTTTGATTAGAGAGAAAGGAGGTGAGGAAACATGGGTATTTTTGAAAAGATTTGGAAACGAAACAAACCAAGTAAACCAATCAACATGCTGAGTCATTCAGATTTAGGGTTGTCAAACCTGATGGATTCGTATGTACCTTTGGCCAGAAATCCAGATGTGGTGACAGCGGTTAATAAGATTGCTGATTTGGTCTCTAATATGACCATCCACCTGATGGAGAATACAGATAAAGGTGATATCAGAATCCGTGATGGGCTTGCTAGAAAGATTGACATCAATCCCTGTGAACACATGACAAGGAAGTCATGGATTTTCAAGATTGTGCGTGATTTGCTCTTATATGGCGATGGGAATTCTGTCCTACATGTGGAATATGAACCTGTTACGGATTATATTTCTAATCTAAGACCATTTCCGATGAGAGAAGTTTCGTTCCAAACAGATAAGGATTCCTATGTGATCTCATTTAGGGGTGAAGAGTATTCCCCTGACGAAGTAGTCCACTTCGTCATCAATCCAGATCCAGATATTCCATACATTGGTACTGGTTTTAGGGTGACGTTGACAGATGTGGTTCAAAGTTTGAACATGGCGACCAAGACTAAAAAAAGCTTCATGAACGGTAAGAACATTCCTAGTCTTATCGTCAAGGTTGACTCGTCTAGTGCTGAACTAGACTCGGAGCAAGGGCGTGAGCGTATCGCTGAGAAGTATTTAAGTACTAGCAGAGTCGGCGCTCCATGGATTGTTCCAGAGGCATTGCTGGACATTCAACAGGTAAAGCCGCTTAGTCTAACGGACATCGCTCTAAATGAGTCTGTCGAATTAGATAAAAGAACAGTTGCAGGTCTATTAGGAGTACCTGCTTTTATTTTGGGCGTGGGAGAGTTCAATAAGACAGAGTATAACAACTTTGTAAATACGACTGTCATGAGTATCGCTACCACTATTACTCAAACACTAACCAGAGACTTACTTTTGTCTAGTAATCGTTACTTCAAGCTAAATCCTCGCTCGCTCTTCTCTTACAACATTACAGAGTTGTCTGAGGTTGCACGTCAAATGACAAACAGTACTGCAATGCGTCGTAATGAGTGGAGAGATTGGCTTGGTATGGCTCCTGATCCTGAGATGGAAGAGTTGATTGTCCTTGAGAACTTTATCCCTCAAGAGAAGATAGGAGACCAAAATAAATTGAAAGGAGGTGAGGAAGAGAATGCAGAAACGGAATAGTTATCGTGCCACTCAATTTCAAACGAGAGAAGAAGACTCTGGTGATTTGATTTTGAGTGGCTACTTTATCAAGTTTGACGAGGAGACGGAATTGTGGCCAGGCTACTGTGAAGTTATCAAGCGTGCTGGAGTTGAGAAAGCTATCAAAGACGCTGATATCAGAGCTTTATTTAACCACGATGATAGTCTTGTTCTCGGTCGAACAGGTAACGGAACTCTGACACTGGGTGTTGATGATGTTGGTCTTTTTGGAGACATCATCATTAACAAGGATGATCCTCAAGCTGTTGGAGCCTATGCCCGTGTTAAGCGTGGAGATGTTATCGGATGTAGCTTTGGCTTTATCCCGATAAAAATCGAAACAGAGGAACGTGAAGATGGTTCGTATCTGGACACTGTCTTAGAACTAGAAATCTTTGAAGTGAGCCCATGTACTTTCCCAGCCTATCCACAAACGGAAATTGCTGCACGACAAAAAGACTTTGAAAGTCAGAGCCGTGCTAATCGTGAAGCGCTAGACAAGCGCAAGAAAGAAATTAAGGAGAAATTTAAGCTATGAATAAGGCGTTAATCTTTGGTGCTCGTATGCGAGCAAAAGCAACTAAGGTAGTTGAGTTGGAAGAAACTATCGAAGAATTGAACAAACGTTCGGTTGTTGAGTTAGAAAAGTTGGATCGTGCTGAAACTGATGAAGAAGTTTCAGCAGTTGAAAAGACTGTGGATGATCTTCAAAAGGAAATTGAAGAAAAAGAAGCTGAAAAAGCGCAGTTGGAAAAAGAAATCGATGAGTTGGAAAAACAAATCGAGGAGCAAAACCGTAAAGCACCAACTCCAGGCAAAACGGAAAAACGAGGAGGAAAAACATTGGAACAACGTGAAGCATTTAACCATTACCTTCGAACAAAAGAAGTGCGTGCTGATGGTCTCAAATCTGCTGAAGGAGAAGCAATCATCCCTGTTGAATTGATGACGCCTAAAGAAGCGAAACAAGACAAGACAGATTTGACTTCATTGGTCAACATCGTTAATGTCAAGAATGCAAGCGGTAAATGGGCAGTTGTTAAATTGACTGACCAAACAATGAACACAGTTGAAGAGTTGGAAGAAAATCCTGAATTGGCTAAACCAACTTTCACAAAAGTGAACTATGAAATCAAGACACGTCGTGGACATTTGCCAGTGTCTCAAGAATTGATTGATGATGCTGACTACGATGTGATGGGATTGGTTGCTAAACAAGCTAAGAACCAAGAACGTATCACTAAGAATAAAGAAATCGCTAAAGTTCTCAAGACAGCTACAGCTAAAAGCGCAGCTGGTTTGGATGGCTTGAAAGATATTCTCAACGTGGAATTGAAACCTTACTACGATGCAACTATTGTATGTACCCAATCTATGTTTGCTGCTCTTGATAAAATCAAGGACAAGGACGGTCGCTACATGCTTCAAACAGACATCACATCTCCAACTGGCTACAAGTTCGCTGGTCGTGTAATCGATGTTTACCCTGATGATATTATCGGAGATGCTAAAGGTGAAATGAAAGCCTTCATCGGTGACGTTGGAGAATTTGCGACATTGTTTGACCGCGCTCAGACAACTGTCAAATGGCAAGATGATAAAATCTACGGTCAATATCTAGGAACTGCAAACCGTTTCGATGTTAAGAAAGTGGATGAAGCAGCAGGATTCTATGTGACTTACACTGACGCTGCAGGGTAAGGAGGGAGCTGATGGCTTATCAAGTAATCCGTCCTTTTAAGGATTTGAGAGACCCTCAACAATATGAATATCAAATCGGGGATATTTATCCCCGAAAAGGATATAGAAGTAGCAAGACCTTCATTCAAGAGTTGTTAGATGGGTCGAATAGTGCAGGATCTATTTTCTTGACTAAAATCGATGATGACGATATTTCCGAAGGAGAACCAGAACCTCAAGAACCCGAAGAGGAAGATGAGGAGTAGTTATGGACAAGTCTCAATTATTAGAATTACTAAAACTAAAATTGGGTATAGCAACAAAACTACGTGATAAGCCTTTGGAAAAAATCATTGAAGCTGTCATAACTGAACTGGAAGAAAATTTGGGGGTTTCGCTTGAATCAGAAAATGCTGAACACCAAATGTTTGTAGTTGATTATGCAGCCTTTCGCTATGAGGGTGGGGTGGACATGCCACGCCACCTTTTATGGCGGTTGCATAATTTGAAATTGAGGTAATCAGATGGCATGGAACAATGAGATTACATTGATCTCAAGGGTTAAAACAGGATTAGATAAATTGCACCAACCTCTATTTGAGGAAAAGCGATTGACTATTTTGTGTCGTAAGCGTTCCATAACTCGTTCTGAATTTTATCAGGCTAGCCAGGTTGGACTTAGACCAAGCCTTATCCTTGATATTCATAGCTTTGAGTATAACAACGAGGAAGAAGCGGAATTTAATGGGAAACGGTATCGTATTCTCAAGACATTTCCGATTGGTTTAGAAATTCTGGAGTTAACCTTGATGGAGGAATTGCCATGAGTTTAACAGGTGACCTTTCAGCAGAAATTGCTAAAGCACTGAGTGAGTATTCTAGTGAGTTAGAAAATGAGATTGACGCTATTGCACAAGAGTTAGGTGATGAAGCTGTTGCGACTTTGAAGGCGACAAGCCCAAAGAATAAAGGGAAGTATGGAAGAGGATGGCGTCTCAAAAAGAACGCCAAAGGATCATACGTAATCCATAATGCTACAGGCTATCAATTGACACACCTACTTGAAAATGGCCATGTCTTAAGGAATGGCGGTCGCAGTCGTGCTATCCCTCATATCCAACCTGTAGAAGAAAAGCTAATCAATTCCTTTGAACGGAAAGTGAAGGAGGCTATTCAAGAATGAAATTATCTGACCTTGTCGAGATTCTAAGTCAAGCGAATCTACCTATAGCCTATCGTGCGTTTGAAACTGGACACGTTCCTCAAACACCTTACCTTATCTACTTTGAATCACATCCAGATATCAAGAGAGCAGATGATGAACAGGAATACCAGATTAAATCTGTGACTGTAGAGCTTATCTTTGAACGTAAAGACGAAGATTTGGAAGAGACCTTGGAAGAGTTATTGTCTAAACATCAACTTGTTTTTGAGGTATCAGAAGAAAGCTATATCCCAACAGAAAGGCTATCTGTCAAGCCTTACACTGTTTATTTGTACTAAGGAGAAGAAGATGACAAAAACAGAAAATAAAGTAACCTTTGGATTGAAAAACGTGCATATCGCACCAATCGAAACTATCAATGGGGAAACAAATGTCATTAGCTACGGGAAAATTTTCCGTTTCCCTGGAGCGATGAACTTGGAGCTAGAACCAAAAGGAGAATCGAAAGCAATTCCAGCCGACGATGTGGACTACCACTTCATGAACTCAAACGAAGGATATGAAGGAAAATTGAAAGTACCGCATATCACGGAAGAGTTCGCGACAAAAATCCTAGGAGAACTCAAGGATGAGCAAACAGGAGTATTGACTGAAAAAGGCGATGCTTCAACTAAACCGTTTGCTATTATGTTTGAATTTTCAGGAGATCAAAACAAGACTCGCTACGTTCTCTACTACTGCTCTGCTAGTCGTCCATCGAACGGCTCTGCTACTAAGAGCGGAACAACTGTCAACGAGCGTGAACTTAGCTTCAAAGCTTCACCACGTCCACTTGATAGCGTCGTGAAACGTTCGATTACGTCAGCTGACAAGAAAGAAGTGTATGACGCTTGGTTTACTAGCGTTTATGAGCCAACATCTCTAGGATAAGGAGTAAAGAATGCGTCGAAGTATTAAAATCAGCAACAAGCGCTATGAGCTTGCAACAAATGCTTATACTCCAATCGCTTACAAGAACGAGTTTGGACAGGATTTTTTCAAGGACCTTTTAGGGCTTTTGAAAAATAAGCAATTGGTAACTCAATTGAACCAATTAGAAAAAGGTAATGATTTGGTAGCGGAAAGCGTCGACCTATCTCTTTTAGAAGATTTTGATATTACCTTTTTCTATCGTCTATTTTGGGTATTTGCTAAATCTGGCAATCCTAAAATTAAACCGTTTGATGATTTCTTCATGGAGATGGAAGAATTTCCTCTTAACGAAGTTTGTCCGCTAATGATGGAAATGTTGAACACGGTACTGCAGACAAAAAAGAAACAGACACATCAGAAACAGCAAGCGAAGAAGCCTTCACGGTAGAATCCTATCTATCTTGTTGCAAAGAAACTGGCTTATCTATCGATGATCTCAAGCACATTTCTATTGGAATGGCTTTAGATTATCAGACAGATTATGTCAATTTGCGTAGCGAAAATAAAACGGGTAGTCGGAAGGCTACCCAAGCTGATTTTGATGCATTTTAGAGAAAAAGCGAGTGCTGAGAGAGCGATTGTGAGGACAAGTTCCTTGAGTTGGCTAGTGTTCTGGTCATAGAAACACTCTCAGCGCTCCTTATTTTTTAAGGAAAGGAGGAAATATGGCAGGAAATATCAAAGGGATAAAAATTGAAATTGATGGCGATACCCAGCCCTTACAAAAAGCGTTAAAAGGTGTCAATCAAGAGTCTGCTAACGCAACAAAAGAGTTGAGACAAATTGATAATGCTCTTAAATTTGATACTGGGAATGTTACCTTACTAACCCAAAAGCAAGAAGTCTTACAGAAGCAAGTCGGAACCACTCGGGAAAAACTAGAAACTTTAAGACAAGCACAGTCTCAAGTTGAGGAGCAGTTCAAAAAAGGAGATATTGGCGCCGATCAGTATCGCGCTTTCCAACGTGAAGTAGAAGTAACTCAAAATGTCCTGAAAGGATATGAGGGGAAACTAGCTAGCGTCAATCAGGCTCTTGAAGGCAACGGGAATGCAACCAAGAATAACCAAACCCAGCTGAAAGAATTGCAGAATGAGCAAAAACTACTTGCCAGCGAATCTGAAAAAGTAGTTAGTTCATTTAAACTGCAAGAAAGCCAGATGGGTGCCAACGCTAGTGAAGCTGACAAGTTGGCATTGGCTGAAAAGAAGATTGGTGCACAGTCCGAAATTGTCGCTCGTCAAATTGAAAACCTTGAGAAGCAGTTAGAAATCACTAAAAAAGAATATGGTGAAAACTCAGCCGAAGCTAACAAGATGGAAGCGGAGCTGAATCAAGCTAAGACTGCTTTTAACCATCTTAACGATGAGATGAAGGGGACTAAGTCTGTAGCGGATAGCGCACAAGAAAGCTTGGGTGAGATAGCTAAAGCTGCAAGAGCTGAACTACTCCAACAGTTTAGTGAGAAATTGGGTGATATTTCAGAAAAACTTGTTGACGTTGGGAAAGAAGCTATTGAAGCAGCTGCTTCAATGCAAGCAAGTAATGCCCAATTTAGCACAGTTTTTGGGGATATGGAAGGTCAAGCTAGAGAGGCTCTTAATAATATTGGGAAAGAAATGTCTATTGTACCAGAACGATTACAAGGAAGTTTCACCCAAATGGCCTCATTTGCAAAAACATCTGGTTTAGATACAGCTCAAGCCTTAGATTTATCTACTAGGGCAACTAAGGCAGCGGCAGATGGTGCTGCTTTTTACGACAAATCTATTGAAAGTGTTACTGAGAGCCTTCAATCATTTCTTAAAGGAAATTTTGCCAACGATGCGGCTTTGGGGATATCTGCAACAGAAACTACTCGTAATGCGGCAGCAAACAAACTATATGGTAAGTCATTCAAGGATTTGAGTGAAGCACAAAAGCAATTGACTTTGCTTCAAATGGTTGAAGATGGGAATGAACTTTCTGGAGCACTTGGTCAAGCTGCAAGAGAATCTGACGGCTTAGAAAACGTCATGGGGAATCTAAAACAATCTGGAACTAATGCCTTGGCTGCATTAGGTCAACCTCTTTTGGAAATGTTGATTCCTGTGTTTCAAGCTTTAGGAGACATTATAAAAGGTGTGGCAGATTGGTTTGGTACTTTGCCTGGCCCGATTAAAGAATTTGTTGTCATTTTAGGGACAGTTGTTACTGCTGTAGGAGTTATAGCCCCGATATTCCTAACTTTACAAGCAGCTGCAACAGCTCTTGAACTTTCAATAGGAGGCATAATTGCCGCCGCGTTACCAATCATTGGGACAGCAGCTGCAATAGCGGCCGCAGTGGCAGCGGTCGTTGTCATTTTAAAATACTTATGGGAAACGAATGAAGGATTTCGTACCGCCGTCACAGTTGTGTGGGAGGCTATTTCATCTGTCATCAATACTGTTGTAGGTGAAATTTCAAATTTTATCATGAGTGTTTTTGGAACGGTTGTAACTTGGTGGACTGAAAACCAAGAACTAATCCGTTTAATTACGGACGCTGTCTGGAATGGAATTTCCGCTATCATTAGCGCTGTTATGACTGTTATAGGTCCTCTTATAGAGGGAGAGTGGAATAATATTCAGATTATCACTTCTACAGTTTGGGAAGTGATTAAAACGGTAGTTGAAACAGCTATCAACGTTGTTTTGGGCATTATCAAGGCAGTGATGCAAATCCTTACTGGAGACTGGTCTGGCGCTTGGGAAACCATTAAGAGCGTCGGAGAAACAATCTGGAATGGGATCGCGAGCGTCATTGGGACTATCTTTAATGGCATAGCGCAGCTATTGTCTAACATCTGGAACACCATTTCAACGGTTGCTTCAACTGTTTGGAATGGTATTAAATCCACTCTTTCAGGAATATTTGATGGTATTTCAAGTTCGGTCTCAAGTGTCTTTAACGGTATAAGAGATACGATTAGCAATATCTGGAATAGTATTCAATCAACCGCAAGCAGTGTCTGGAATGGTATTAAAGATACAATCGGCAATGCTATTAACGGGGCTAAGGATTTAGTTGGTCGTGCAATTGAAGCTATTAAGGGATTCTTTAACTTTGAATTTAGATGGCCTCATATCCCTCTACCACACTTTAGTATTTCAGGCTCTCTCAACCCAGTTGACTGGTTGAGTAACGGGTTGCCAAGTATTGGCGTAGAGTGGTATGCCAAGGGCGGTATCTTGACCAAGCCGACTGTTTTCGGTTCAAACGGGAATAGACTGATGGTTGGTGGAGAGGCTGGGAACGAGGCTGTCTTACCACTAAACGAAAGAACCTTGGGAGCTATCGGCCGTGGAATAGCCCAAACAATGGGAGGTCTGTCTCCTGTTATCAATGTCAGCATTAGTGGAAATAACATCAGTGAAGAGATGGATATCAATCGCATTGCTGACGTTGTAGCTCAAAAGATTGCGGACGAACTACAACGGAAAACACAACTTAGAGGAGGAATCGCATGATCAAACATAATGAACTGGTGATTGATGGCGTAGCAACCTCCTCTTTTCCTTTTGACGTCATTGTAGAAGAAGCGCCATCTATCGTGATTGCCAATAGCAAGACAAAACTATGGGAGCATGATGGAATTAGTGGAGCTATTCTACAAACCAATCATCATAGAGGGATGGTTGAGAAATCCTACACACTTCACTTAGTAAAGCCAAAGGAAGAGGACTTGAACCGTTTCTTGGCCCTCTTTGCCAGGGAGAACTTTTGGCTTGAAAGCGAACGTGTCAAAACAACCAAGATGTGGTGTTACAAGGTAAAGATTTCCGAGACTACTAGAAATCGTGCAGGGTATTATGCGCTCAAAGTCACATTTGAGTGTCATCCTACAAAATTTTTCAAAGTCACGGACAATCAAACCTTCTCAAGAAGTGGAACTTTAAGAACAAAAGGCTCTGCTTTGGCTTTTCCGACAATTACCATAACTGGCCAGAGTACGACAGAGGTTAGTTTCACAGTAGATAGGCAGGTCATTCGGTTAGAGAGATTATCTGGAAGAGCTGTCATGGTAAATAACCCTAACAATCCTAGTTTCTTGGACGGAACAGGTTCCAGAGTCAAGTGGACGGGGGATTTTATAACGATTGACCCAATCAAGAAACAAGATGTCGGGATTGTCTTAGGAGCTGGCATCAGTTCCATGACGATTGAGACTGTCTGGGGGTGGGCGTAATGTTATATTTGCTTGAAAGTGATACTCGTAACGTTAAATGGAACGGTATCCCACTGCATGAAGCGACTTCGGCAGTCATAAAAGAACAAATGAACGGGGATTTTATCCTTACTGTTCGCTACCCTATCACCGACTCTGAGATTTATCAGCTGTTCCGTGAAGATATGTTGATAAAGGCGCCAGCGCCTGTGATTGGACCTCAGTTGTTTCGTATCAAGAAGCCAGTAGAGAATGATGATCATTTAGAAATCACTGCTTACCATATCACTGATGACGTCATGCAGCGGTCTATCAATCCGCTGTCTGTCAACAAGCAGAGTTGCTGGCAGGCTCTTTCTCAATTGGTACAAGTTGCTAAGTCTCCTATCAATGATTTCTCATTTACCAGCGATATCACGGACAGGAGAACCATCAACACGAAAGAAGTAGAAACACTCTACAGCGTGTTAATGGATGGCGCTCACTCAATTGTGGGAACGTGGGAAGGAGAGATGGTTCGGGATAATTTCGCTATCTCAATCAAGCGAAATCGAGGAGAGGACAGAGGTGTTATCATCTCTACCCACAAAAACCTTAAATCCTATCAACGGACCAAAAACTCACAAAATGTTGTTACTCGTATCCACGCTAAATCTACATTTAAGGCAGAGGGCGCCAAGGAAGATACAACGATTGCTATAACGGTTGATAGTCCCTTAATTGGTGCTTACCCTTATATCAACGAAAGAAGTTATAGCAATAACAACATTCAGACTGTTGAGGAACTGACAAAGTGGGCTAGTGCTAAATTTACTAACGAACACATAGATAAAGCTACAGATGCCATTAAGATTGAAGCCTATGAACTTGATGGGCAGACTGTCCACATGGGTGATACGGTTAATCTGAAAAGTTATAAGCATAATGTGGACGTTTATAAGAAGGCCATCGCCTACGAGTACGACTGTCTGGCAAACAATGGACAAGGAGCCTATCTGACCATTACCTTTGATGATAAAGTGAAATCAGGGGGAAATGGTGGCGGTGTTTCAGCAGTAGCCAATGCGATTTTGGACAAGCAAGAAACAAAATTTGACATTATGCTGGAGCGTGCGATCGCCAACGCTGACCGTGCCTTTAACGCTGAATTTGCCAAGCGTGAGAAAGCTATCACGGACGCTATTGAGCAGTACAAGGCCAAGGCCGAAGAAATGGGTGCTAAGATCCACGAGGAAATGGAGAAGGAGCGCCCTGAGTTCGTGAAGCGCATCCGTGAGGAGCTAATGAGCGGTGCGGACTCTATCGCTGAACTGAGCAAGAAACTGGAGCAGGTCAGCGAGACTGCAAGGGTCAACGCTAGCTTGATTGGTGGTGACGGAAATACCCAGTACAACAAGAACCGCTTGAATGGTGGCACGGCTAAAAAAATCAGTTACGGAACGGATTTCGTGGAAGTAGGGCATAACGGTGAAGGTTTTGAGGTTGGTAAGAAATACGTGATCAGTTGGTCAGCGACCTGCACGCCTTACGGCAAAACAGATGTGACTGTGGTAGTGAATAAGACACCGTTTTACGGTGGACACGTTCATTTAGCACCTGCTAATACAGTCATGCCAGCGATTGATAAAGACCTTGTCCAGAAAGAGGAGCAGGTCTTAGCGGTCTACTACGGTGCCTATCGTCTGACTTTCTCAG
>NZ_JALDUM010000007.1:0-30189 GCF_023109515.1 Streptococcus mitis | reverse complement strand
ATACGACCAATCTTGCTCAATTTGATGGCGGTTACCTCATTAAACAGGGTGATGTGGCTTCTACCTTTGGATTTGTCCTCTTAGACGAAGATTATCGAGCCGTCCCCTCTCTGGAAGGGGAGGTGGCGGTCGTTAGTCTGACCATAGGCAAGTACCAATGGAAGAAGAAGGTAACTGTCACGAACTCAAGCGTGAATTTTAATCTGGACACTATCTTGCCAATTGGGAAATACCGCTTAGAAGTTAGCGCTGGCGGATATATTTTTCCGAGTGACAAAGAAACCCACATCAAGATAGTGGCTTCAGATAAGGAATTGGTCACAGAAGAAGTCCATGCTCTAAAGGAGCTGGATATCGCTGAAGAAGTAAAAAAACAACTTGCAGGAAGAACTGCAAGTGAAGGTGGAGTATGTCAGGAGATTCCTGATTTGCTCACACACTATAATCTTGGAAAGGTGTAAAAAATTATGGATACAAGTAAATGGATCGCATTCGCTCAAGCACTGGGAGTGGATCACAAGGCGCTGAAGCAGTTAATCGATACTAAGATTGACAATGCGACAGTCACACAACTGATTGAACAAGCTAAAACCGCAGTCAAGAATGACATTTTGGGTGAAGGGGTATCTGAAAAATTTGATACCCTCAAAGAAATCGCTGAGGAAATCGCTAAAATGAGTGGTAGCACTGAGGGCGCAGTCGTGCAAAAATTGGCTGACCTTGGTCGTCGTATTGACGAGTTTGCCAACCTTGACCTGGTCGCAACGTATAACGCAGCGAAAGCGTGATTGCTATGAGCAATTTAGAGGAATTTGCTCAAGCGGTCGGTCGGGATGTTAAAACTCTGAATCAAAAGCCTGAACCAAGGCTGACATTGACAGGCAATACCCTCGGCATCGCTGGGGGTAATAATGTCACTCTACCGCTACCAGATAACGTAGGACAGGAAATCCGTGGTACAGGCTCACCAGAAGGCCGTATCACTGCCGAAATCGGAACAACCTATGTAGATGTCAACGTGACAAACGGTGCTCTCAAGTGGATTAAAGAGAGCGGAAATGGTAATACTGGCTGGCGTGTACTGATTGGTGATACTGGCTGGAGAACGTTAAACAGTGTCTCTAGAGCAGGCAACTCATTCATTAAGATACGAAGAGTTAACAACCTTATTACTTATCAATTTGGTGGTCTTCAATGGGGTTGGTTTGGAGTAGGCAGACGAAATGGACCTGGATTTGCAAGGCACAATAGCAGTGGGGACAAAGGGGCTAAAGTGTTAGGTCCTGGTGGAATACCTGCAGGATTTAGGAGTGAGGCGTCACTGATTGGTGGAATTTATAATGACGCTGGGAAGCCGTATGGGATATGGTATCTCGGAGGAGTAACCGACTCAAACTTCATACAATTTACATTTAATGACCCTATCCCCACAGATAAAGATATTGGAGATATCCGTGTTGGTGCTATCTCATACTTGACAGACGACCCTTGGCCTACAAAATTACCATAAAAGAAAGGAAAAATATATGATTAACTGGAAACTACGACTACAAAATAAATACTTTTGGCTGACTGCAATCCCAGCCCTCTTGCTTGTTCTGCAAGCTGGCGCAGCAGTCTTCGGATATCATCTAGATTTAGGCGATATTGGCAACAAGCTAATTCTGCTTGTCAATGCGGTCTTCGTATTCTTGACTGCTATCGGTTTGGTCAACGACCCAACCACAAGCGGAATCACGGACAGCACACGAGCTCTAGAATACAAGAAACCAAGTGAGGAATAAGTATGGATATTGATACAAGCAGACTACGTACAGACTTGCCGATTGTTGGGTTTGAGCCTTTCCGTCAGGTTCACGCCCACTCAACAGGCAACCGAAACTCAACCGCTCAGAACGAGGCGGACTACCACTACAGAAAGGACCCTGGACTTGGGTTCTTTTCTCATGTCGTTGGAAATGGCCGTGTTATGCAGGTAGGTCCTGTAAACAAGGGAATGTGGGACGTTGGGGGTGGTTGGAATGCTGAGACCTATGCAGCAGTTGAATTGATTGAAAGCCATTCAACTAAAGAAGAGTTCATAACAGACTATCGCCTGTACATCGAATTGCTACGAAATCTAGCAGATGAAGCAGGTTTGCCGAAAACTCTTGATACAGACGACTTAGCAGGTATCAAAACTCATGAATACTGTACCAATAACCAGCCGGATAACAGTAGCGACCACGTTGACCCGTATCCTTATCTTGCGAAATGGGGTGTTAGCCGTGAACAATTTAAGCGAGATATTGAGAACGGCCTAGGCGCCGAAACAGGCTGGCAGAAGAACGATACAGGCTACTGGTATGTTAAAGAAGACGGCTCTTATCCAAAAGACAAGTTTGAGAAAATCAACGGAACCTGGTATTACTTCGACGGTTCAGGCTATATGCTTGCAGAACGCTGGCATAAGCATTCAGATGGGAATTGGTACTGGTTCGACAACTCAGGCGCAATGGCAACAGGTTGGAAGAAGATCGCTGACAAGTGGTACTACTTCGATGTAGAAGGTGCCATGAAGACGGGTTGGGTCAAGTATAAGGATACATGGTACTACCTAGATAGCAAAAACGGGGATATGGTATCTAATGAATTCGTCAGAGCAGGTCAAGGCTGGTACTACATCAAACCAGACGGAACAATGGCAGATAAGCCAGAGTTCACAGTGGAGCCAGATGGCTTGATTACTACGAAATAATTTTAAAAAATAAATAGAAAGGAAACTTTCTAAAATGTTCTTTTACCGCAGGCTCAGGCTTGCGGTTTTTTTGTTTGGTCTGAAAGTAGTTTCAGAATGAAAAAAGTTTAAATTTCTTTGTTAAAATACTTGACTACCGCATTGTAATGCGGTATAATAAATAATGTAAGGAGGTGATACAAATGGACAGCCTTGACGAGTGGCTAGCAAGGGTCACAGTCGCGATAGGGATTGCAGTAGCAATCTCAAAAGAGAGTCGCTCTTGGTACAAAGTACTAAAAGAGCAAAATAAAAAAGCGAAAATCGCTCCCAAGTTTACCAGACGCAGGAAGAGATAATCGCTAAAGGGTAAGAGAGCGAAAGCTCTCCTTGCCTTTCATTGTATAAGAAAGTTAGAGAAAAATCAAGATGAAAATTATTTTATTTGTAGCAATTTTGGCGATCGCTATTGCTTGGTATTCAGGAGATAATAAAAAATGAGTAAAGCAGATTTTAACAAAATTCAAAAATTATTAAAGATGGTAACAGCTTATAGAATTTCTAAAGCTACTGGAATTAGTGACACTACAATCAGTAGATGGGTCACAGGCAAAACACCAATCGAAAAAATGAGTTTAGAAAATGCTATCAAATTAACAAATTACGCGGAGGAGCTAGACATGGAAAATGCAAAACAATTACTTGAAGAAATTAAAAATAACGAAGTAGCGTATGCTGTTGTAAACGAAGATGGCGCAGTGTATTGCAACTGTGAAACAAGCAATATCATGGACATTTATGGCCATGATGGCGAAGATGGCCACTTCTACGGCGTTTACGGTGATGCAGTTGGCGGACAGCTTGACAGTCGTAATGTCTCTGATGATGTTATTTTGAAAGCTATTCAGCTAATGCTAGGCTTGGGTGAACCTGTAAAACGCTCAGAATTATCTACAGGTTCTGATTTCAAACCAACTTATTTAAACGGGTATTTTGAGGTAGTTGAATTGATGAAACAGTCAGGTCTTCTTCAAGAGCAAGAAGAAAATGAGAAAGTCAAGGAATGGATTGAGTCTCACAAAGACGTTGTAGGTTCAACAGTTAAACATCCATCATTTGGAACTGGTAAAGTAACAGAAATCAAAGACAACACCATCACTATTGATTTTGAAGATAAAGGGAAAAAATCTCTAGCACTTGAGGCAGTCGTAGAAAGCAATCTCTTAGAATTTTAATCAACAGTTTTGATATAGTTTTTACTTTTTTTCAAAAAAATAGACCTTGTCCAGAGGTCGTGAAGTTGGAGGGGACACCCTCCGTTTTTGCTTATTTAATAGGAAATAATTTTACCTTTTTCATAATAATCTCCCTATAAAGTCACCGCATTTGGTGGCTTTTTTTGTCTTGGGATTCATGATATAATAATAAAATCGATAAGTAGGAAAAGGGAAATTGATGAATTATACAGTTGAAGAAAAAGAAGTCTTTATGAGGGAGGCTTTGAGAGAGGCTGAGATTGCTCTTGAACACGATGAAATTCCAATTGGTTGTGTGATTGTCAAGGACGGAGAAATCATTGGCCGTGGGCATAATGCGCGTGAGGAACTGCGGCGAGCGGTTATGCATGCGGAGATTATGGCCATAGAGAATGCGAACCTGAGTGAGGAGAGCTGGCGCTTGCTGGATTGCACGCTTTTTGTGACCATTGAGCCTTGTGTCATGTGTAGTGGGGCGATTGGACTCGCCCGTATTCCAAACGTGGTCTATGGGGCTAAAAACCAGAAATTTGGCGCTGCTGGGAGTTTGTACGATATCTTGACAGATGAGCGTCTCAATCATCGTGTGGAGGTTGAAACGGGAATTTTGGAAGATGAATGCGCAGCTATTATGCAGGACTTTTTTAGAAATAGACGGAAAAAATAATTTTGCTTTTAAAATGAATAGGAATGTGATATAATAAATAGTGGAGCAACAGTTCTGCGTGAAGCGGGTCAGGGGAGGAATCCAGCAGCCCTAAGCGATTTGAATTGTGTGCTCTTTTTTTCGTGCTTTTTCCGAATAAATAAGATAGAATAATCTAGAATAAATGATAATAGAAAAGAGAAGATGATGAAAATTCGTGGTTTTGAATTGGTTTCTACTTTTACAGATGAAAATTTATTGCCCAAGCGTGAGACAGCGCATGCGGCTGGTTACGACTTAAAGGTTGCTGTGCGTACAGTTATTGCGCCAGGAGAGATTGTATTGGTTCCGACAGGGGTTAAGGCTTATATGCAGCCAACTGAGGTTCTATACCTATATGATCGTTCTTCAAACCCTCGTAAGAAGGGTTTGGTTTTAATTAACTCTGTTGGGGTCATTGATGGGGATTATTATGGAAATCCTGGGAATGAAGGGCATATTTTTGCGCAGATGAAGAATATCACAGACCAAGAGGTTGTTCTTGAAGTTGGGGAACGTGTGGTCCAGGCTGTCTTTGCTCCTTTCTTAATTGCAGATGGAGATGCGGCTGACGGCGTGCGGACTGGTGGATTTGGATCGACTGGGCACTAGAATGAAGATTATCTTTGTACGTCATGGGGAGCCAGATTATCGTGAGTTAGAGGAGCGTTCTTATACGGGATTTGGGATAGATTTGGCGCCCTTGTCTGAGAAGGGAAGGCAACAAACCCAGAAACTGAGCAAAAATCCCTTGCTTCCTTCAGCTGAAATAATCATATCTTCTGCAGTCACAAGAGCTTTAGAAACGGCTTCTTATGTGGCTTGTGTTACTGGACTTCCTTTGAGAGTGGAGCCATTATTACATGAATGGCAGGTCTATGAAAGTGGCACAGATAATTTTGAAAAAGCTCGTACTATGTTTCTAGAAAATAATGGGGATTTACTTCCTAATAGTCCTATTCAATATGAGACATCTACGGAGATGAAGTCTCGTTTTCTAGAATGCATGGCTAAGTATCGAGAACATCAGACTGTGGTAGTTGTTGCTCATCGAATGCTCATGCGCCAGTTTGTGCCAAATGAGAAGATTGATTTTTGCCAAGTGATTGAGTGTGAGTTAGAGATATAGAAAGAGGTTTATTATCGCAAAGAAAAAAGCGACATTTGTATGTCAAAATTGTGGGTATAATTCCCCTAAATATCTGGGACGTTGTCCTAACTGTGGGTCTTGGTCTTCCTTTGTAGAAGAGGTTGAGGTTGCCGAGGTCAAAAATGCGCGTGTGTCCTTGACAGGTGAGAAAACCAAGCCCATGAAACTGGCTGAGGTGACTTCAATCAATGTCAATCGAACCAAGACGGAGATGGAGGAATTCAACCGTGTACTTGGAGGCGGAGTGGTACCAGGAAGTCTCGTCCTAATCGGTGGGGATCCTGGAATCGGGAAATCGACTCTTCTCCTACAAGTCTCAACCCAGTTGTCTCAAGTGGGGACAGTTCTCTATGTCAGTGGGGAGGAGTCTGCCCAGCAGATTAAACTACGTGCAGAGCGTTTGGGTGATATTGATAGCGAGTTTTATCTCTATGCAGAGACCAATATGCAGAGTGTTCGAGCTGAGGTAGAAAGAATACAGCCAAACTTCCTCATTATTGACTCCATTCAGACCATTATGTCTCCTGAGATTTCAGGGGTGCAGGGGTCTGTTTCTCAGGTGCGTGAGGTGACTGCTGAGCTCATGCAGCTGGCCAAAACCAATAATATTGCCATATTTATCGTAGGTCATGTGACTAAGGAAGGAACCTTGGCTGGTCCGCGTATGTTGGAGCATATGGTAGATACAGTGCTTTACTTTGAAGGAGAGCGCCACCATACCTTCCGTATTTTAAGAGCGGTCAAAAACCGTTTTGGCTCCACTAATGAGATTGGGATTTTTGAGATGCAGTCGGGCGGTTTGGTTGAGGTACTCAATCCGAGTCAAGTTTTCCTAGAAGAGCGTTTGGATGGAGCAACTGGTTCATCAATCGTTGTGACCATGGAAGGGACGCGTCCGATTTTGGCGGAGGTTCAGGCTTTGGTGACACCGACCATGTTTGGAAATGCCAAGCGTACTACGACAGGACTTGATTTTAATCGTGCTAGTCTGATTATGGCTGTTTTGGAAAAGCGTGCAGGTCTTCTCTTGCAAAATCAGGATGCCTATCTCAAATCTGCTGGCGGTGTCAAATTGGATGAACCTGCGATAGACTTGGCCGTTGCGGTTGCTATTGCTTCGAGCTATAAAGACAAGCCAACTAATCCTCAGGAATGTTTTGTCGGAGAACTGGGATTGACAGGAGAAATTCGGCGTGTGAATCGTATTGAGCAGCGCATTAATGAAGCTGCTAAACTGGGATTTACTAAGATTTATGTACCCAAAAATTCCTTGACAGGAATTACTCCGCCCAAGGAAATTCAGGTTATTGGGGTGACAACGATTCAGGAAGTTTTGAAAAAGGTCTTTGCGTAATCCGTGACAAATTCTCTTAAAAATGATAAGATAGGAGAAATATTTGACTATCAAATTTTCAAGGAGGGAATCGTGTCGTATTTTGAACAGTTTATGCAAGCCAATCAGGCTTATGTTGCCCTACATGGGCAGTTAAATCTGCCACTTAAACCCAAAACTAGAGTAGCCATTGTGACCTGTATGGACTCACGTTTGCACGTTGCGCAAGCTTTAGGTTTGGCACTTGGGGATGCTCATATTTTGCGGAATGCAGGTGGCCGAGTGACTGAGGACATGATTCGTTCGCTGGTTATTTCCCAGCAACAAATGGGGACAAGAGAGATTGTGGTATTGCACCATACAGACTGTGGTGCTCAGACATTTGAAAATTGTCCTTTTCAGGAGTATCTGAAAGAGGAACTAGGTGTCGATGTGTCAGATCAGGACTTTTTACCCTTCCAAGATATAGAGGAGAGTGTACGCGAGGACATGCAACTCCTTATCGAGTCTCCCCTAATACCAGACGATGTTATTATCTCTGGTGCTATTTACGATGTGGATACAGGAAGTATGACAGTCGTAGAATTATAAATACTTCATTTAGAAAGAAAGTGTATGAAGAAAAACAGCATTTTATTTATTTTTATTTTATTGCTATGTATTGGTTTGCAGTATGAAACAATCTACTATACGGATGGTTCGATGTCAGGTGCAGAATATGGCCTAATGGGAGTTTCTATCTTTCTAGCTCTCTTTTACATGATTCCGGCTCTTTATTTCCTTTTCCGTATTGGGGAAAAATGGGAATTGCCAAAGAATGCCTTGATTCTGTCTTTATTGGGTGGGATGTTCCTTTCAGGTTGGTTGTCTAGCTTTGCTAATACCTATATCCATGATTTATTGGAGGTTCTTTTCCCAGATAGTGCATTTTTAAATGCCTTTGAAAGTGCGATTGTGGCTCCTTTGGTAGAAGAACCCTTGAAATTGTTGCCACTTGTCTTTGTTTTAGCTTTGATTCCTGTGCGAAAATTAAAATCTTTGTTTTTACTTGGGATTGCTTCTGGTTTGGGATTCCAAATGATTGAGGATATTGGCTACATTCGTACAGATTTGCCAGAGGGCTTTGACTTTACTATTTCGAGAATTTTAGAGCGTATCATCTCAGGAATTGCCTCTCACTGGACTTTTTCAGGTTTGGCGGTAGTAGGTGTTTACTTGCTTTACAGAGCCTATAAAGGACAGAAGGTTGGCAAGAAACAGGGGCTTATTTTCCTAGGTTTGGCCTTGGGAACTCATTTCTTGTTTAACTCTCCTTTTGTAGAATTAGAGACAGAGTTGCCACTAGCGATTCCAGTGGTTACGACCATTACTCTATATGGTTTTTATCAGGCTTATCGCTTTGTTGAGAAGCACAATGAGTTGATGAACTAGAATATTTTTCAAAAGAATAATGCAGGGGCACAAATATGCTGCCCTTCTTTTATTTTTGATTGAAAAATAGTGCAAAAAGCGCTACAATGGTAAATGGAAAAATCTTGTGAAAAGCACAAGCGATACATATATACCGGAGGAAATCATGTCTTTTTCTGATTTAAAGCTGTTTGCCCTTTCTTCTAATCAAGAATTGGCAAAACGTGTAGCGCAGGAGATTGGGATAGAGTTGGGGAAATCAAGTGTCCGCCAATTTTCAGATGGAGAGATTCAGGTCAACATCGAAGAATCAATCCGTGGGAAACACGTCTTTATCCTACAATCAACTAGTTCGCCTGTAAATGACAATCTGCTTGAAATTTTGATTATGGTGGATGCTTTGAAGCGTGCGAGTGCAGAATCTGTCAA
Source organism: Streptococcus mitis (assembly GCF_023109515.1). Lineage (GTDB taxonomy): Bacteria > Bacillota > Bacilli > Lactobacillales > Streptococcaceae > Streptococcus > Streptococcus mitis_CS. The sequence continues at coordinate 21,210 of NZ_JALDUM010000007.1, read as the reverse complement.
TGTTGTCATGCCTTACTATGGGTATGCACGTCAGGATAGAAAGGCGAGAGCGCGTGAGCCAATCACTTCAAAACTTGTTGCAAATATGCTTGAAGTAGCTGGAGTGGATCGTTTGTTGACAATCGACTTGCATGCTGCGCAGATTCAAGGATTCTTTGATATTCCTGTGGATCATTTGATGGGAGCTCCTCTGATTGCGGATTATTTTGAGCGTCGTGGCATGGTTGGTTCTGACTATGTGGTTGTCAGCCCAGACCATGGAGGGGTGACTCGTGCTCGTAAGTTGGCAGAATTTTTGAAAACATCTATTGCTATCATTGACAAACGTCGTAGTGTTGATAAGATGAATACTAGTGAAGTCATGAACATCATCGGTAAGGTCGAAGGCAAGACTTGTATCTTGATTGATGATATGATTGATACCGCTGGAACGATTTGTCATGCGGCAGATGCTCTTGCAGAAGCTGGTGCTGTTGAAGTCTATGCAAGCTGTACACACCCAGTTCTTTCTGGTCCTGCTATGGACAATATCCAAAAATCAGCTATCAAGAAATTGGTTGTTTTGGATACCATCTATCTGCCAGAAGAGCGTTTGATTGATAAGATTGAGCAGATTTCGATCGCTCATCTCCTAGGGGATGCTATTGTACGTATCCATGAAAAACGCCCACTTTCTCCACTTTTCAGTATTGAGAAAAAGATTTAATGACCAAGCCTGAGATGATTCTCAGGTTTTTTTCATCTCTTTTCCGAATAAATAGATAGAGCCAGAGAATCTAGGAAACCTAGATTTAAAACTGTGGTATAATAAAAGGAGGAAGAGGATGATTCTAAGACATCCGGGCATCAGCCCGACCAATGACTTGGTTGCTAAGAAAATCTTTAGCAATCCAGAAATTACTTGTCAATTTATTCGCGATATGCTGGATTTACCAGCCAAAAATGTAACCATTTTGGAGGGAAGCAATATTCATGTCTTACCTTCCCTTCCGTACTCGGCGCAGGATTTCTATACCAGTATAGATGTCTTGGCGGAGTTGGATAATGGAACTCAAGTAATCATTGAGATTCAGGTGCATCATCAGAATTTTTTCATCAATCGCCTGTGGGCTTACTTATGCAGTCAGGTCAATCAAAATCTCGAAAAAATTCGTCAACGAGAAGGTGATACACACCAGAGTTACAAACACATCGCACCAGTATATGCTATCGCTATCGTGGACAGCAATTACTTCTCGGATGATTTGGCTTTTCATAGCTTTAGTATGCGCGAGGACACGACAGGTGAGGTTTTAACCATAACCAATAATGGACAAGAAAACCATCTAGTAAAGATGGCGTTCTTGGAATTAAAAAAATACAGAGAAACCAGCAAAGACGAGGTTCGCAAACCGTGGTTGGAGTTTTTTGGGAATAAACCCTTTACCCAAGAACCCGAGCGAGCCATCAGCCAAGCAGACCAACTGCTAGACTACAAAAGCTGGTCCGAGGAGGACAGGAAAATGTTTAGTCAACTACGTATGCGAGAAGAACAAGCCTTGTTAGCACAGGACTATGCCTTGGAAACCGCTAGAGCCGAAGGTATTGAACAAGGTTTAGAACGTGGACTTGAACGTGGTCGCGCAGAGGGCATTGAACAGGGACTGGAGCGTGGGAAAGTTGAAGGAAGGGAAGAAGGGAAACTTTTTGCCTTCTTAGACATGGTTCGCCAACATGTTTTAACTTCCGAATTTGCTAGCGAGCAATTAGGTATGACGGTCGCAGAGTTTGAGGACTTGCTATAAGGTCACATTTTAAATAGTAGAAAGTTTATAAAATGGCAAGTTATTATCAAAAAACTTGTCATTTTTGCTTGACATTTCGAAGGGGTTATAGGATAATACTACAGAAGTGAGTTCTGTCCAACTGTCTATGTGGATTAAATATGAATGATTTTACTCAAGGATCATAAGTTTGTGAGATTTTCACTTGAAAAATGCAGTATTTGACGGGTATTTTTTCTCACAAAAATGTTTTTTTCACCTTTTTTTCTAAAAATGGGTAAAAACTTTAAAAACTAGAAGAAAACCCTTGACAAATCCTGCAAATATTTATATACTGTATGGTAGTAAGATAGTCTTACGAAAAATATATAATGAAAAATAAAGGAGATAAAACGATGAAAAAAGTTTTATTGACAAGCGCAGTCGCTCTTGCAGCATTTGGTGCTGTACAAGCTGTTTCAGCTCATACAGGTGTAGTACCAGCTGATCAACAATACAAACCAGAAACTCCAGCTTACAACCCTTACCACGGTAAACCAGTTATGTTTGGTAACGGTTCACACGTTCGTTTCTCAGTTAAAGACATCCAAGGCCGTCCAGTTGCAGGTGTTAAAGTTGATGTTATGGTTTGGGCAAACGAAGCTGACTACAACAACTACGTTAAACCATCAGTTGTTTCTGCTGAATCTAACGAAGCAGGTGATGTTGAGTTGGCAGTACCACACAAAGGTTTGGTTCAATACCGTGTAGCTTACGTTCCAAAAGGATACTTCTTGCATAAAGTAAACAGAACAGTTCACAACGGTAAAGAAACTGGTAATGAAGGTTCATTTGATATCCAAGGTAACTTGTATGATGGAACATTCGTATACTCTGGTTCAGCTGACCTAGATAAAGACGGAAAAGCTGATATGTTCACAAACGCTTCAGTTGATTTGGTTCTTGAAAAAACTGACTCATACAACGTTGTGAAAGATCAATGGGTTCAAGAAGAAGCTGGCTGGAAATACTACGCTTCTAACAAAGCTGTTTCAGGTTGGAAACAAGTTGACGGTAAATGGTTCTTCTTTAACGCTGAAGGCGTAATGCAAAAATGGTGGGTTAAAGATGGAAACACTTGGTACTACCTAAACGGAAACGGTGAAATGCAAACTGGTTGGTTGCAAGACGGTGGTAAATGGTACTACCTTGAAACATCAGGTGCTATGAAAGCTAGCCAATGGTTTGAAGTTTCTGGTAAATGGTACTACGTTGACGGTTCAGGTGCCCTTGCAGTTAACACTACTGTAGGTGGATACACTGTTAACGGAAACGGTGAATGGGTTAAATAATCTAGCTCAATAAAAAAAGCAGGAGATTTCTTCTGCTTTTTTATTTTTTCCATAAAAAGTCCAGTTTTTCTTAGAAATTTTTGTAAAAATAAGATACAATAAAGAAAAGCATAATAGCTAAATTTAAGAATGGAGAATCTTCACATGAAAAATAAAAAAGCTTTAGCTCTAGCTCTTGCTAGTGTGACAATGGCAGGCGCTGCTGTGACTACTTACTCAACTATCACAGCTCCATCTGTACATGCAGACGAGTTTATTCGTAAAACGGAATGGATAACTGTTTCTAATGATCGTTCACGTACTCGTACAACTGTTTATTTTGAGTCAGGTGATCAAAAATTTGAAAAGCATAGTTATATTGATAAATTTGAGTATCAGGAAACCTATGTAGATGGCGGCGTACGTTACTATGTATTTGTAGAAAAAGGAACAAAACTTGCTGAATTGGAAAACGATCCCAATACACCGTCAGCAGACTTGAATAAACAAGGTTATAAATCTACTGATAAAAATAACAGCTGGCGTGAAGTATCAGGTAACCGTTACTTCTATTCACACGGAAACCCAGTTAAGGGTTGGGCCATGATTGACAACAAGACTTACTATTTCAATAGTGAGGGTGTAATGGCTCGTGGTATCATTGAAAATGAATCTGAGCGTTACTATCTAGATGATCAAGGTGTTAAGAAAACTGGTTTCCTCAAAGTGGGAGAAAAGACTTACTACTTTGACGGAAATGGTGTTCGTAGAACAGAAGTTGTCACAGAAAACGGTCAAACTCACTTTGTAAAAGACGGTGTTGTGACAAATGGAGTTCAAAAAGTTGGTACGAAATGGTACTTCTTTGATGAAAAAGGTAAAGCTCAATCAGGTATTGTAAAAGATAGCGCTGGTAAGTGGTATTACATCACTGCAGATGGTGACCGTAAGACAGGCCTTATCAAGGGTGCTGGCGACAAGTATTACTATGTCACTGAAGAAGGTGAACGTAAGTTTGGTGAAATCACTGTTGACGGTAAAACTTACTTCTTGACAGATGATTCTGATACTAAAGCTGGCTGGAATAAAGTTGACAATCATTGGATTTATGTAAATAAAGAAGGTAAACGTCAAACTGGTTGGCTTAAAGACGGTGGTAAATGGTACTACTTTAATGCTGAAGGCGTGATGCAAAAATGGTGGATCAAAGATGGTAACAAATGGTACTATCTAAACGGTTCAGGTGAAATGCAAACTGGCTGGTTGCAAGATGGTGGTACTTGGTACTACCTAAATGGCTCAGGTGCTATGGAAACTGGCTGGGCTAAAGTTGGTGGTGCTTGGTACTACCTTAAAGGCTCAGGTGCCATGGTAACTGGTTGGTTCCAAGTAGGTGGTAAATGGTACTATGCTTATAGTTCAGGTGCCCTTGCAGTAAGCACAACAGTCGATGGCTATTACGTAAATGCCAACGGTGAGTGGGTATAAAAACACTAAGAGAGTGGTTTTTCAACTGCTCTCTTTTTTACATTTAAATATTTCTACACTTTTTATGTTTTTTATTGCATTTATTATAGGAAAGGGATATAATTTAGATAAATTTATTATCTTAATACAGGAGGATTTTCCTATGAGAAAAACAGTAACAGGTATTTTGCTAGCAACTTCTGTACTAGCAATGGCGACAGTCCAACAAGTCCAAGCTGTCGAATCAGGGACAACAACGGCTACAACAACTTCATCATTTAAAGAGGTCCATTTTGTCACATTTAAGAATGGAAGTGTTCCAGTAGATATTAAAGAACCACGTACAGGTTCTGCAGCTTCAGATACAAGTCAACCAGAAATTGCTAACTATAGATATTCATCTCGTAGAGAAGAAGGTGATATTCTTTATCATGTGTATTCTCCAACTAATACTACAGGTAATAGTAATAATTCTTCTGCTCAAAGCAATCCTTATCATGGTGGAAATACAGCTGCTGCAACGAACACAAATACAAACAACAATCAAAATACTACAACAACTAGTGGGAATTCAGCAGTCAAGGAAGTTCGTTTTGTAGTTTATAAAGAGGGTAGTAGCGATCCAGTAAATATTAAGGAACCACGTAAAGGTTCTGAAGCTTCAGATACAAGTCATCCAACTATTGCTAACTATACATACGTTACTGGTAACTTAAAAGATGGTGTTCTTTATCATGTCTATCGTTCAAACACAGCCACTAACTCTAACCAAAATCAGTCTACAGTGGTAGGTCAGTTCAAAACAGAGAACGGAAAAGTCTACTATATTAAGGACGGTAAAAAGGTTAGCGGTTGGCAAAAAATCGATGATAAGACTTATTACTTTGAAGCTGATGGCGCTATGAAGAAAGGTCTATTGACTGCAGGTGATAAGCAATACTATCTAGATGAAAAAGATGGTGTTAAAAAGCTAGGCTTTGTAAAAGTTGCTGATAAGACTTATTATTTTGTAGAAGATGGTGAGAAGAAAACTGGTTTTGTTAAAATCGATGATAAAACTTACTATGTTAAAGAAGGTGTCCGTTTAACGGGTGATATTACTGTTGATGGGAAACATTATTTCTTGGATGAGGAAGGTGTCCTTAAACAAGGGATTGTTGTGATTGATGGTAAAAAATTCTTCATTGACAGCGAAGGAAATCGTCAGGCTGGATGGAAGAAGGTTGAGGGTGACTGGTATTATTTCTCTAAAGAAGATGGAATGAAGACTGGTTGGCTGAAAGATGGTGGTAAATGGTATCACTTTAATGCTGCAGGCGTGATGCAAAAATGGTGGTTTAAAGAAGGTGACACTTGGTACTACTTAAATGGTTCAGGCGAAATGCAAACTGGTTGGTTGCAAGATGGTGGCACATGGTATTATCTAAATGGTTCAGGTGCAATGAAAGCTAGCCAATGGTTCCAAGTAGGTGGAACATGGTACTACCTTGATAATTCGGGTGCTATGAAAACTGGTTGGTTGAAACAAGGTGGTAGTTGGTATTATCTTGATGGTTCAGGCGCTATGAAGACTGGTTGGTTCCAAGTAGATGGCAAATGGTACTATGCTTATAGTTCAGGAGCTCTTGCTGTCAGCACTACAATCAATGGTTACACAGTAAATGCCAATGGTGAGTGGGTTTAAAAGTGAAAAATTTACCATAGAGAATGTAAGTAATGAAAAGAAAATAAAAAGAAAGCTCATAAAATGAGCTTTCTTTTTCTGTGATTGAACATATATATAAAATCAAGCTAACAATATAATTGTATAAATAACTTAACTTTTTACTTGATTATATTTTTAGAAAGTGTTACAATAAATCCAAATATAATTCCAAAAAAGGGGTTTCAAAAATGGATAAAAAGAAAATGATTTTAACTAGCTTGGCTAGTGTGGCTATTTTGGGATCAGGTTTTCTTGCATCTAATCCTTCAACTGTAAAAGCTGAAGATGCGCAACCTGTTGCAACACAACCAGATATTACGGATACTAAAGAAGCTTTAAAAGCTGCTTTTGAAAAAATGGAAAAAGCTGTTGAAGATAAAATTAACAAAGACGACAGCATTAAAGCAGAAGACAAGGCGAAAGCTATCGAAGAAGCAAAAGCTGAAATCGGTAAGGAAGACATCTTAAAGGCTATCGAAAATGGTGATTTAGATGCTGAAGATGTTGCAAAAGAGTTAGAAGATGACTTTAATAAAGCCGGTGTGACTAATCCAACTGTACAACCAGCTCCAGGTGCTGAGTTGGTTCGTAATGAATCAGGTGAAGTTACAGAAGCTAAGCCAGTTAATGGTGGAATTGATGCTGATACTCAGGATAAAATCAACAAGCGTTTGGATGAAGAAAAGACAGATGCTAAGGATGCTGGTGAACGTGTAGAAGCTGCGAAAAATGATGTTGAAGAAGCAAAAGCTATTGTAGAAGCAGCAAAAGCAGCGAAAGAAAAAGCTCAAAAAGAACTTGATAGCTATGCTGACGCTGATGGTGAACAAGCAGACCAATACAGAGAAGCAGCTCAAAAGGATCTTGATGCCGCAGATAAAGCTCTAGAAGCAGCTCAAGCAGAACTTAAAGCGCGTGAAGCAGACTTGAAAGCTGAAGAAGCTAAATTGGATACAACAATTGAAGCTCTTCAAAACAAGGTCGCTGATTTGGAAAAAGAAGTTTCTAAATTAGAAGATAATCTTAAAGATGCGGAAGCAAATGGTTCTGAAGATTATATTAAAGAAGGGCTTCAGAAAGAATTAGATGCTAAAAGAGCGGAATTGGAGAAAGCTGAAGCAGATCTAGAAGCAGCTCTTAAAGGTTTGGAACCAGAATCTTCTAATGGAGATGCTGCAATTCTTGACAAACCAGAATATACAGAACCTAAAACAGAGCCTCAAAAAGAATCAAACAAGACTCCAGACAGACCTGCAAAACCAGCTCCAGAATTCCCAATCCCAGCTAAGGTTGGAACACCAGGAAATCCAGCTCCAGCTGCTGAAACTCCTGCTCCAGTGTCAGAAACGCCAGCAGGCCCATCTGCTGATGCTCCAGCGGCACCAGCACCTGGAACAAATAGTCCAGCTTCAGAAGCTCCATCAGCCCCAGCCTCTGCAACTCCAGCTGTAGCAGGAACTAGCCAAGATAATACTTATCAAGCCCCAGCTGCAAAAGCTGAAGATAAGAAAGAACTTCCAAATACTGGTGGTAAAGATAATGTTGCGGTTGCATTCTTAGGATTCTTAGGATTACTTCTTGGATTCCTTCCGTTTGTGAAACGTAAAAACTAAATCATATGATGGTATAGATTTTAAGTAATTAAATCAAAGCAGGAGAGAAATCTCCTGTTTTTTGTTTAAACTAGAGTTTTTATGAAGATTTAGGATATCTGAATTAAATTCAAAATTATAATTTACTATAGAAAATGAAAAGAATGAAAAGAAAGAAAAAAGAAAGCTAGTAAAATATGCTTTATTTTCTTGGGAATTTTACATGTTTTTGAAATATAACATATCAATAACAAAGGATATATAATATAACGTACCCCTTGATTTCACTCAAAAAAAGGTTTATAATGTACATAAATATGATTCTTAAAAAGAGGTACACAGGATGAACAAAAAGAAAATGATTTTAACTAGCTTAGCAAGTGTGGCTGTTTTGGGGGCAGCTTTTGTTGCATCTCAACCGTCAGTCGTGAAAGCTGAGGAGCAACCTGCAGCTAGTCAACCTGCTGGAGAAACTGGAACTACTACAACTCCTAAATCAGAAGTTACAAGTCCAGAAATTAAACAAGCTGAAGCTGACGCTAAAAAAGCTGAAGAAAAAGTTGCTGAAGCTCAAGCAAAAGTAGATACAACTACTCCTGTGGCTGACGAAGCAGCTACAAAACTTGAAACGGAGAAAAAAGAAGCTGCTGATGCTGAAGCTGCAAAAACTGAAGCTGAAAAAGCTAAAAAAACTGCAGACGATGAATTAGCTGCTGCTAAAGAAAAAGCCGCTGAAGCTGACGCTAAAGCTAAAGAAGAAGCTAAAAAAGAAGAAGACGCTAAAAAAGAAGAAGCAGATTCTAAAGATGCATTAACCGAGGCTTTAAAACAATTACCTGATGATAACGAATTGCTCGACAAAAAAGCAAAAGAAGAATTGTTGAAGGCTGTAGAATCTGGTGAATTAAAAGCTTCTGATATTCTTGCTGAATTAGCAGATGATGATAAAAAAGCTGAAGCTAATAAAGAAACTGAGAAAAAATTAAGAAATAAAGACCAAGCTTCTACTGCTGATGCTGGTGCAACTCAAGCTAACCCTTCAACTAAAGATCAATTACCAGCAGACATCAAAGCTGGAATTGACAAAGCTGAAAAAGCCGATGCTGCTCGTCCTGCATCAGAAAAGCTTCAAGATAAAGCTGATGATTTAGGTGAAAATGTTGATGCTCTTAAAAAAGAAGCGGATGCATTAAAATCTGAAGAAGATAAAAAAGCTGATACATTAACTAAGAGAGAAGAAACTTTAGAAAAAACTAAAAAAGCTCTTGAAACAGCAAAAGCAAATGGTTCATCTGAAGAAATTGTTAAAATTTTAGAAGATGTTGCTAAAAAAGCAGGAGCGGCTCGTGATGCTGCACAAAATGACTTTGATCAAGCTACTTCAGATACTAAAGTTGTTGCTGACGAACTAAACAAACTTACTGATGAGTACAACAAAACTCTAGAAGAAGTAAAAGCTGCTAAAGAAAAAGAAGCTAACGAGCCAGCTAAACCAGTAGAAGAAGAACCAGCTAAACCAGCAGAGAAAACAGAAGCTGAAAAAGCTGCTGAAGCTAAAGCAGAAGCGGATGCTAAAGTTGCTGAATTGCAGAAAAAAGCAGACGAAGCTAAAACAAAAGCAGATGAAGCTACAGCTAAAGCTACTAAAGAAGCTGAAGATGTAACAGCTGCTCAAACTAAAAAAGATGAAGCTGATAAAGCAAAAGCTGACGCAGAAGCTGAATTAGCTAAAGCTAAAGAAGAGGCTGAAAAAGCTAAAGCTAAAGTTGAAGAACTTAAAAAAGAAGAAAAAGATAACTTAGAAGCTCTTAAAGCTGCTTTAGAGCAACTTGAAAAAGATGCAGAAGCTGAAATTAACAAAAATGCTAAAATCACTGACAAAGCAAAAGCTCTCGAAGAAGCTAAAGCTGCAATTGGTAAAGACGCTTTACTAAAAGCTATAGAAGATGGTGTTATCACTGCTACACAAGCTGCTAAAGAATTAGAAGATCAAAATACGACTGCTGAAGCTACTAAAGATCAAGATCCTCAAGCAGACGAAATCGGTGCTACAAAACAAGAAGGTAAACCTTTATCTGAGCTTCCAGCTGCTGATAAAGAAAAATTAGATGCTGCTTACAACAAAGAAGCTTCTAAACCAATCGTTAAAAAACTTACAGATATTGCTGATGATTTAGCTGAAAAAATCGAAAAATTAACTAAAGTAGCTGATAAAGACAAAGCTGATGCTACTGAAAAAGCTAAAGTAGTTGAAGAAAAAAATAAAGCATTAGAACAACAAAAAGAAACTTTAGAAAAAGCTAAAACAGCTCTTGAAACAGCTAATAAAAATAATGCTGATCAAGATGTTAAGGATAAATTACAAGATGCTGTTACTAAACTAGAAGGTTCTGTTGCTACTGCTAAGACTGCTGCTGATGAAGCTCAAGCTAAATTCGACGAAGTTAACGAAGTAGTAAAAGCTTACAAATCTGCGATCGATGAGCTAACTGACGATTACAACGCAACTTTAGGTTATATCGAAAACTTAAAAGAAGTTCCTAAAGATGAAGAACAACCTAAAGACTTCGCAGGTGGAGTAAATGATGATGAAGCACCTACTGGCGATGCTAAACAACCTGATGAGGTTCCAACTGTTCCTGATGCTCCTGAATTCACTGGTGGGGTAAATCCTGCTGACGCTCCTACAGCTGAAGAAAAACCTGAGTTTAATGGTGGTGTAAATGATGAAGAAGCGCCTACAACTGAAAATACTCCTGAGTTCAATGGTGGTGTAAATGATGATAATGCTCCAACTGAGCCATCTAAACCAGAAGGTGAAGCTCCAGCTGAGCAACCAAAAACAGAAGTTCCAGATATTAAATCTGAAATCAAACGTCTTGAAAAAGAAGTTGAAAAACTCGAATCTGACGTGAAAGATGCAGAAAATGGTGCTGAAGATTATTTTGTAGAAGGATTGAAAGGTGAATTAGATAAAGCTAAAGCAGAATTAGAAGAACTTAAAGCTGCTTGGTTAAATCTTGTGAATGATAAACCTGAATTTGATTTATCAAAATTAAATGAAGGTAAATTACCTGAATCGAATAAAGAAAATACAGCGCCATCAAGACCTGAAAAACCAGCTCCTGAATTTCCAATCCCAGCTAAAGTTGGAACACCTGGAAATCCACCGCGTGAAAATTCTGATACTACAGCTGTCAATGAACCTGCACTTGTACCAAAAACACCATCAGCTCCTGGAACAGATGCTTCAGCTACACCAACAGCTGATACACCATCAACTCCTGCGGTTGCACCAACTGTAGCAGGTACTAACAAAGACAATACTTATCAAGCCCCAGCTGCAAAAGCTGAAGATAAGAAAGAACTTCCTAACACTGGTGGTAAAGATAATGTTGCAATTGCATCATTAGGATTCCTTGGATTACTTCTTGGTGCCCTTCCATTTGTAAAACGTAAAAACTAATTAGTAGAAAATATAAAAGAGAAGGATTTATGACCTTCTCTTTTTGTGATATGGACTATAGTGAGAATTCTATTGAAAGAAGAAAAAAGTGAACAAAACAATGTTTCAGCTTTGTTCACTTTTGTGTTATTCTATAAACTTACAACAATGTCTCAAACTCAGCAACGGTCATACCCAACTGCTGGCTGGCAACCTCCGAAGTCAGAAGTCCTTGACGGACCATATCCAGGAAGGCAAAGAGTTTCCCACGCTCTAAACCTTGTTCAAGACCCTCCGCACGGCCACGTTCTAATCCTTTTTCCTCCGCTTGTTCCAAGGCATAGTCCTGTGCCAACAAGGCTTGTTCTTCTCGCATACGTAGTTGACTAAACATTTTCCTGTCCTCCTCGGACCAGCTCTTATAGTCCAGCAGTTGGTCTGCCTGGCTGATGGCTCGCTCAGGTTGCTGGGTAAAGGGCTTGTTGCCAAAAAACTCCAACCATGGTTTACGAACCTCGTCTTTGCTGGTTTCTCTGTATTTTTTAGTCCTTATTTGTGATGGTCTTTCAATAGTTCTTCAAATTCAGAGACAGTCATTCCCAACTGTTCACTCGCAACCTCTGAAGTCAGAAGTTCTTGACGGACTAGATTTACTAAACCTACTTTTAATCCCTCTTCGATACCCTCAGCTCGACCACGCTCTAAGCCTTTTTCTTCAGCTTGTTCCAAGGCATAATCCTGTGCTAACAAGGCTTGTTCTTCACGCATACGTAGTTCACTAAACATCTTCCTGTCCTCCTCGGACCAGCTCTTGTAGTCCAGCAGTTGGTCTGCCTGGCTGATGGCTCGCTCGGGTTGCTGGGTAAAGGGTTTGTTCCCGAAAAACTCCAACCACGGTTTGCGAACCTTGTCTTTGCTGGTTTCTCTGTATTTTTTAATTCCAAGAACGCCATCTTGACTAGATGGTTTTCTTGACCGTTATTAGTGATGGTTAAGACCTCACCTCTCGTGTCCTCGCGCATACTAAAGCTATGGAAAGCCAAGTCATCTTGGAAATAATTGCTGTCCACAATAGCGATAGCATATACTGGTGCGATGTGTTTGTAACTCTGGTGGGTATCACCTTCACGTTGGCGGATTTTTTCAAGATTTTGATTGACCTGACTGCACAGGTAAGCCCACAAGCGATTAATGAAAAAATTCTGATGATGAACTTGGATTTCGATAATAACCTGCGTGCCATTGTCCAACTCTGCCAAGACGTCTATACTGGTATAGAAATCCTGCGCTGAATAAGGGATGGAGGGTAATACGTGAATGTTACTTCCCTCCAAAATCGTTACATTTTTGGCTGGCAAGTCCAGCATATCACGGATAAATTGACAAGTGATTTCTGGATTGCTGAAAATTTTCTTAGCAACCAAGTCATTGGTTGGGCTGATGCCCGGATGACGTAATGCCATACTCTTTCTCCTTTCATTATAGCACATTTTCAAATCTAGGTTTACTGGATTCTTTGGCTCTATCTATTTATTCGGAAAAAGTGTGAAAAATATTGGGTATCGCTCTTCTCAATGGTATTTTTTGGTGCTTTCCTTTATAATGGGTGTATGGATAAGAAAAAATTATTATTGATTGATGGGTCTTCTGTTGCTTTTCGGGCGTTTTTTGCGCTCTATCAGCAGTTGGACCGTTTTAAGAATGCGGCTGGTTTGCATACCAATGCGATTTATGGTTTTCAGTTGATGTTGAGCCATTTGTTGGAGCGGGTTGAGCCTAGTCATATTTTGGTGGCTTTTGATGCGGGAAAGACAACCTTCCGGACAGAGATGTATGCGGACTATAAAGGTGGTCGGGCTAAGACTCCTGATGAGTTTCGTGAGCAATTTCCCTTTATTCGTGAGTTGCTGGATCATATGGGGATTCGTCACTATGAGTTGGCTCAGTATGAGGCGGATGACATCATTGGGACGCTGGATAAACTAGCAGAGCAGGATGGTTTTGATATTACCATTGTCAGTGGGGACAAGGATTTGATTCAGCTGACGGATGAGCATACGGTGGTTGAAATTTCCAAGAAAGGTGTGGCTGAGTTTGAGGCCTTTACGCCAGACTATCTCATGGAAAAGATGGGCATTACACCGGCTCAGTTTATCGATCTCAAGGCGCTCATGGGTGATAAGTCGGATAATATCCCTGGGGTGACCAAAATTGGTGAAAAGACGGGTATCAAGCTCTTGCTGGAGCATGGCTCACTCGAGGGGATTTATGAGAATATCAATGGGATGAAGGCTTCTAAAATGAAGGAAAATCTCATCAATGATAAGGAACAGGCCTTTTTGTCTAAAACACTAGCGACCATTGATACCAAGGCACCGATTGAGCTTGGTTTAAAGGATTTGGTCTATAGCGGTCCAGATGTGGAAAATCTTGGAAAATTCTACGATGAGATGGGCTTCAAACAGCTCAAACAGGCTTTAAATGTGTCGTCAGCTGATGTGGCTGAGAGTTTGGATTTTACTATCGTTGACCAAATTAGTCAAGATATGCTGAGTGAAGAGTCTATCTTCCATTTTGAGCTTTTTGGTGAGAATTACCATGCGGATGATTTGGTTGGTTTTGCTTGGTCTTGTGGGGATAAGCTCTATGCTACAGACAAGCTTGAGCTTTTGCAAGACCCGATTTTCAAGGACTTTTTAGAAAAAACACCTCTGAAAGTGTATGACTTTAAGAAGGCTAAAGTTCTCTTGCATCGTTTGGGTGTGGATTTGCAGGCGCCTGCTTTTGACAGCCGTTTGGCTAAATACCTCCTTTCGACTGTGGAGGACAATGAAATTGCGACCATCGCTAGTCTTTATGGTCAGACTTATTTGGTTGATGATGAGACTTTCTATGGTAAGGGAGTCAAGAAGGCCATTCCTGAACGCGAGAAATTCTTAGAACATTTGGCACGTAAGATTGCAGTTTTGGTTGAGACTGAGCCTGTTTTACTTGAAAAACTCAGTGAAAATGGGCAATTAGAGCTTCTTTATGATATGGAGCAACCTCTGGCTTCTGTCCTTGCTAAGATGGAAATTGCTGGGATTACGGTCAAGAAAGAGACCTTGCTTGAGATGCAGGCTGAAAATGAGCTTGTCATTGAAAAACTGACTCAGGAGATTTACGAGCTGGCTGGTGAGGAGTTTAATATCAACTCGCCTAAGCAGTTGGGCGTGCTTCTCTTTGAAAAATTGGGGCTACCTCTAGAATACACTAAGAAAACCAAGACAGGTTATTCGACAGCAGTGGATGTCTTGGAACGCTTGGCTCCTATTGCGCCGATTGTTAAGAAAATTCTCGACTACCGTCAGATTGCCAAGATTCAATCGACTTATGTGATTGGTTTGCAGGACTGGATTTTGGCTGATGGCAAGATTCATACTCGCTATGTGCAGGATTTGACCCAGACTGGGCGTCTGTCTAGTGTGGATCCAAACTTGCAAAATATTCCTGTGCGATTGGAACAAGGCCGTCTCATTCGTAAGGCTTTTGTACCCGAGTGGGAGGATAGTGTGTTGCTCAGTTCGGATTATTCACAGATTGAATTGCGTGTTTTAGCGCATATTTCTAATGATGAGCACTTGATTAAGGCTTTCCAAGAGGGGGCAGATATCCATACTTCGACAGCCATGCGTGTCTTTGGTATTGAGCGTCCTGAGGATGTGACTGCAAACGACCGTCGCAATGCCAAGGCCGTTAACTTTGGAGTGGTTTACGGGATTTCAGACTTTGGTTTGTCTAATAATTTGGGAATTAGTCGTAAGGAGGCCAAAGCCTACATTGATACCTACTTTGAACGCTTCCCAGGTATTAAAAACTACATGGATGAAGTGGTGCGTGAGGCGCGTGATAAGGGCTATGTAGAGACCCTCTTCAAGCGTCGTCGTGAGTTGCCAGATATCAATTCGCGCAACTTCAATATTCGTGGTTTTGCAGAGCGGACAGCTATCAACTCTCCTATCCAGGGGTCGGCGGCAGATATTCTCAAGATTGCCATGATTCAGCTGGATAAAGCCTTGGTTGC
This sequence comes from Streptococcus mitis, assembly GCF_023109515.1. Classification (GTDB taxonomy): domain Bacteria; phylum Bacillota; class Bacilli; order Lactobacillales; family Streptococcaceae; genus Streptococcus; species Streptococcus mitis_CS. The sequence continues at coordinate 5,865 of NZ_JALDUM010000007.1, read as the reverse complement.
AGGTGGTTATCAGACCAAGATGTTGTTACAAGTGCACGATGAAATCGTCCTTGAAGTTCCTAAATCTGAATTGGCAGAGATGAAAAAATTGGTCAAACAAACCATGGAAGAAGCCATTCAACTCAGTGTTCCCCTCATCGCAGATGAAAATGAAGGGGCAACCTGGTACGAGGCTAAATAAAAAGGGGGCTAGTCCTCCTTTTTTGTAGTAGAATTATGCAAGCCTTTTCAAATTGTGCTATACTGATGAAAAAGGAGGATTTCTATGAGTCAAGAATTTATCAATCCAAGTGATGGCGTGATTCGTCAGTATCTCGCAACGAGTAAAACCCTTGCTGTGGTGGGCTTGTCAGACCGTGAGGAAACAACGAGCAATCGAGTGACCAAGGAAATGCAGGCTCGGGGTTATAAAATCATCCCAGTCAATCCCAAGGTGGCAGGTGGCGAAATCTTGGGTGAAAAGGCTTATGCTAGCCTAGCGGAGATTCCTTTTCCTGTAGATATTGTCAATGTTTACCGTCGCAGCGAGTTTTTGCCTGATGTGGCGCGTGATTTTCTCAAAGCTGATGCTAATATTTTTTGGGCACAGCTGGGACTTGAAAGTCTAGAGGCGGAAGAAATCTTGCGTGCTGGTGGATGCGATGATATTGTGATGAATCGTTGCATCAAGAGAGAACATACACGCTTGATTGAGGAAGCATAAGAAAAAGGTAGCTGGTGGGCTACCTTTTGTGTTATACTCAATGAAAATCAAAGAGCAAACTAGGAAACTAGCCGCAGGTTGCTCAAAAGACTGTTTTTGAGGTTGCAGATAGAACTGACGAAGTCAGCTCAAAACACAGTTTTGAGGTTGTGGATAGAACTGACGAAGTCAGTAACCATACCTATGGCAAGGCGACGTTGACGTAGTTTGAAGAGATTTTCGAAGAGTATTAGAAAATGCCGATAAGGGTCTGCATACCAAGACTAGTGAGGATGATGGCAATCCAGCAGATGGCTCCGAGAACAATGGATTTTCCGCTGGATTTGACCATAGCGACCAGATTTGTTTTGAGTCCGATAGCACTCATGGCCATGATAATGAGAAATTTGGAGAGTTGTTTGAGAGGGGTAAAGAAACTACTGGACACACCGAGAGAGGTCAGTAGGGTGGTTAGGAGAGATGCGAGGATAAAGTAAAGGATAAAAAGTGGGAAGACTTTTTTCAGTTGCAAGCCTTGCTTATTTTTTTGTTCACGACTTTGCCAATAGGAGAGAAAGAGAGTGATGGGGATGATAGCCAGAGTACGTGTGAGTTTGACAATGGTTGCGGATTCGAGGGTATTGGTCTGGTAGAGACTGTCCCAGGCGCTGGCTGTGGCGGTTACAGAGGAAGTATCATTGACCGCAGTTCCTGCAAAGAGGGCGAAGCCTTCATTGGATAGATGAAGCCAGATGCCGAGGGTTGGAAAGATGAGTGCAGCCAAGACATTGAAGAAAAAGATAACGGAGATGGCTTGGGCTACTTCCTTTTCCTTGGCATGGATAACGGGCGCTGTCGCCGCAATGGCAGAACCACCACAGATAGAAGAACCCACTCCAATCAAGGTAGCCAGTTTTGTGTCCAGTGCAAAGAAGCGCTGGAAGAGGTAGGCAACAATCAAGGCTATTGAGATGGTGGACAGGATGACAGGGAGTGAAGATTGTCCGACTGCAAAGACCTGCGAGATATTGAGACCAAAACCAAGCAAGATAACGGCATACTGGAGCAATTTTTTGGAACTAAAGGTCAATCCAGCATCCAGTTGTTTATGAGACGAGAGAAAGGGATGTAGGAGCATGCCTATGAAAATCGCAAAGACGGGTGCGCCAATCACAGGGAAGAATCCGCCTAGATACCAAGCAAGTAGTGAAATCAGAAGGCAGGCCAAGATGCCTGCTCCATTTTTTGATAGAAATGACATAAAAACCTCCAAATAGAATCTGTTACCATTATAGACCTGTAAAGAGGAAAAGTAAAATAGAAAGTGGAAAGCTATTCTATCATGTATTTTTGCGGTCGGGGGGCTTTTGTAGTATAATAGAGATACGTTTTGAAAGTAGGAGGTATCTATGGACTTAACTAAGCGCTTTAATAAACAGTTAGATAAGATTCAAGTTTCGTTGATTCGTCAGTTTGACCAGGCTATTTCGGAGATTCCTGGGGTCTTGCGTTTGACCTTGGGGGAGCCTGATTTTACAACGCCAGATCATGTCAAGGAGGCGGCCAAGCGAGCGATTGATCAGAACCAATCCTACTATACAGGGATGAGTGGTCTGCTGACTCTACGTCAGGCGGCCAGTGACTTTGTTAAGGAAAAGTACCAACTGGACTATGCTCCTGAAAATGAAATCTTGGTTACAATTGGGGCGACAGAGGCTTTATCTGCCACTTTGACAGCTATTTTGGAAGAGGGAGATAAGGTGCTCTTGCCAGCTCCTGCCTATCCAGGTTATGAACCGATTGTCAATCTAGTTGGGGCAGAGATTGTCGAGATTGACACGACTGAAAATGGTTTTGTCTTGACTCCTGAGATGTTGGAAAAGGCTATTTTGGAGCAGGGTGACAAGCTCAAGGCGGTTATTCTCAACTATCCAGCCAACCCGACAGGAATTACCTATAGTCGGGAGCAGTTGGAAGACTTGGCAGCTGTTTTACGCAAGTACGAAATTTTTATTGTCTGTGATGAGGTTTACTCAGAATTGACCTATACAGGGGAAGCCCATGTATCTCTGGGAACTATGTTGAGAGATCAGGCAATTATTATCAATGGTTTATCGAAGTCGCATGCTATGACGGGTTGGCGTTTGGGTCTGATTTTCGCTCCTGCAGCCTTTACAGCCCAGTTGATCAAGAGTCACCAGTACTTGGTGACTGCCGCAAATACCATGGCGCAACATGCTGCGGTAGAAGCCCTTACAGCTGGTAAAAACGATGCGGAGCCTATGAAGAAGGAATACATCCAGCGTCGAGATTATATTATCGAGAAAATGACTGCTCTTGGTTTTGAGATTATCAAACCAGACGGTGCCTTCTATATCTTTGCTAAGATTCCAGCGGGCTACAATCAAGATTCCTTTGCTTTTCTGAAGGATTTTGCCCAGAAGAAGGCTGTTGCCTTTATCCCTGGTGCAGCCTTTGGACGTTACGGGGAAGGATATGTTCGCCTATCTTATGCAGCCAGCATGGAGACGATCAAAGAAGCCATGAAACGACTTGAGGAGTACATGAGAGAAGCATGATTCAGTCTATCACGAGTCAAGGCTTGGTGCTCTACAATCGCAATTTTCGTGAGGATGACAAGCTAGTCAAGATTTTTACAGAGCAGGCTGGCAAGCGCATGTTTTTCGTCAAACACGCTGGTCAGTCTAAGCTAGCTCCTGTTATTCAGCCCTTGGTGTTGGCACGATTTCTCTTGCGAATTAATGATGACGGACTCAGCTACATCGAGGACTATCATGAGGTGATGACCTTTCCTAAGATTAATAGTGATCTCTTTGTCATGGCCTATGCGACCTATGTAGCGGCTCTTGCAGATGCGAGTTTGCAGGACAATCAGCAGGATGCTCCCTTATTTGCTTTTTTGCAAAAGACTTTGGAGTTGATGGAAGCTGGCTTGGATTATCAGGTTTTGACTAATATTTTTGAAATTCAAATCTTGACTCGATTTGGGATCAGCCTCAATTTTAATGAGTGTGCCTTTTGTCATCGGGTTGGTCAGGCTTTTGATTTTTCTTTCAAATATGGAGCCTGTCTTTGCCCAGAGCATTATCATGAGGATGAGAGACGTTGCCATCTCAATCCCAACATCCCTTATCTGCTTAATCAATTTCAAGCCATTGATTTTGAGACCTTGGAGACCATTTCGCTCAAGTCTGAAATCAAGCAAGAGCTACGCCAATTTATGGATCAACTCTATGAAGAGTACGTTGGAATTCATCTAAAATCAAAGAAATTTATTGATTCCCTATCCGACTGGGGTCAATTACTAAAAGAGGAGAACAAATGAAAAAAATTGCAGTAGATGCAATGGGGGGCGATTACGCACCTCAGGCTATCGTTGAGGGAGTCAATCAAGCCCTTGCTGACTTTTCGGATATTGAGGTTCAACTCTACGGAGATGAAAGCAAAATCAAGCAATATCTGACAGCGACAGAGCGCGTCAGCATTATCCATACGGATGAGAAGATTGATTCAGACGATGAACCTACGAGAGCTATTCGGAAGAAGAAAAATGCCAGTATGGTCTTGGCGGCCAAGGCTGTCAAAGAAGGCGAAGCAGACGCTGTTCTCTCAGCTGGGAATACAGGTGCTTTGTTGGCAGCAGGATTCTTCATCGTGGGTCGTATCAAGAACATCGACCGTCCTGGACTCATGTCTACCTTGCCGACCGTTGATGGGAAAGGTTTTGACATGCTGGACCTCGGTGCCAATGCGGAGAATACAGCCCAGCACCTCCATCAATATGCGGTTCTAGGTTCCTTCTATGCAAAAAATGTCCGTGGCATTGCGCAACCACGTGTTGGCTTGCTCAATAATGGAACAGAGAGTAGTAAGGGTGACCCGCTTCGTAAGGAAACTTATGAATTACTAGCAGCTGATGAAAGTTTGAACTTTATCGGAAACGTGGAAGCGCGTGATTTGATGAATGGCGTTGCGGATGTTGTCGTGGCAGATGGTTTCACGGGAAACGCTGTGCTCAAATCCATTGAAGGGACAGCCATGGGAATCATGGGATTGCTCAAGACAGCTATTACAGGCGGTGGTCTTCGAGCGAAACTAGGCGCCCTCCTTCTCAAGGACAGCCTCAGAGGTTTGAAAAAACAGCTCAACTACTCAGATGTTGGTGGAGCAGTCTTGTTTGGTGTCAAGGCACCGGTTGTCAAGACTCATGGCTCAAGCGATGCCAAGGCTGTTTATAGTACAATCCGCCAGATTCGTACCATGCTAGAAACAGACGTAGTTGCCCAGACTGCGCGTGAATTTTCAGGAGAATAAAAGAGATGACAGAAAAAGAAATTTTTGACCGTATTGTGACCATTATCCAAGAGCGACAGGGAGAGGACTTTGTCGTGACAGAATCCTTGAGTCTGAAAGACGATTTGGATGCTGACTCAGTTGACTTGATGGAGTTTATCTTGACGCTGGAGGATGAATTTAATATCGAAATCAGCGATGAGGAAATTGACCAACTCCAAAGTGTAGGAGATGTGGTTAAAATCATTCAAGCAAAATAAAGATAAGAAGTTCCAAGGCATTTGCTTTGGAATTTTTCTTTGGTTCAAGTGACCGTTTAGGAACAGATTTAGTCTTTCTAGGGACAGGAGAAATCTGAGGACAAATAAGAGATATAATGAAATTAGAAAAATCAATCTCCAAAAAGGAGATAAGAAATGAAGATCAAATGAAAATATCAATTGATTTCTGCTAGAACAAAAATGTTAATATAGTCACAATTTTAATTGACTTTCCTTTTTTACAGGACTATAATGTAGATATAAAAAAGGATTTATTTTATAGTTGGGGGAAGGTGATGGCTATGTACTTTTGATAAACTAGTCTCTATCTTATATTCTTGGAAATGTTAGGAGATCTTATGGTTCAGGTTCATGAACCTGACATCTATTTTGACTTCGTTTCTATTGGATTTTCTTGCTTTGGATTTATCTATTTTAGGAGGAAATGGCTATGAAAAAATCTAAACTACTTACACTTGGTTTACTTGCAGGTGCTGGTCTACTTTTGTCTATCAATCAAGCACAGGCTGCAGATACTTGGGTTAAAAATGGATCTGACTGGAATCTTTCACAAGATGGCAGTCTCGCTAAAAACAAATGGGTGCAAAA
>NZ_JALDUM010000006.1:0-31196 GCF_023109515.1 Streptococcus mitis | reverse complement strand
TAATCTCACCTACTTCTTCATAGGGTTCTTTATCATATCTTCGTTTTTGACTTTCTTGCTTACGGATATAGTCTAGAATTCGATTACGGAACTTAGTTTTGAAGTATTTACGTAAGCGTGGAATATCTTCTGCCAGCTCTTCTTCTCTACTGATCAATTCATGTAAGCAAATCATCCCCTCTTGGTCCCAATCAGATAACTCCCATAAATGGAGATGATATTCATTTCTACTCTTATACACAATTCCCTGGACTTCTTTATACAATTCTTTAAACATAACATCCCCTTTTCTAGATACAGTCTAACAGATTCAGAAACACTTTTGTCCCATTTCCTCCATTCTGTTCCCTACACCGTCTAAACTGCACAAAAAAGAGAGGACATACCTCTCTTTGGGTTATAATTCTGCAATTTGGTTTAGGTTTACTTCTGCAACTGTGTCATTACCAAACATAGAGATAATCATCTTCACTTTATTGTTATCAATCTCTGTAATCTTACCAGTATAGTCTGCAAAAGCACCATCAATGATACGTACAGTTTGACCAACTTCAACATCGATATCAAACTCTTGTACAGTTTGTCCCATAGAAACCAAGATATCACGGATTTCTTGTTCCAATAATGGAGTTGGTTTTGATCTATTTCCGTGAGATCCGACGAATCCTGTAACGTTTGGTGTGTTTCGAACAACAAACCAAGCTTCATCTGTCATCACCATTTCCACAAGAACATAACCTGGAAAGCGATTCTCTTCTACTTCTTTTCTCTTTCCATTTTTTTCAACTTGCACTGTTTGTGTTGGAATTTCAACACGTAAAATATTATCCAACATATTGTAGGTTTGTGCACGTTGTAATAGATTTTCTTTTACCTTATTTTCATAACCAGAATAAGTTTGTAAAACAAACCATCCTTTATCAAAACTATCCATGATACTTCCTTTCATAATAGAAGATTTCTAGCGTGAATAACTCCACAGGTCTTCTAAAAAATGTTAATAAATCGAATCAAACCTGAAACAATCAACTTGTCAAAAATATAAATAATCACAACAAAGAAAGCAGTGTATTCCATGATAGAACGAAAATCTCTCCAGCTTTCCTTGCGAGTTGGCCATGTTGTGTCTTTAAGAAGTCTAAAAATATCTCCAATAAAACGCATCGCTCTCTCCTATCTCGTTTCTCTGTGTGTAGTGTACTTACCACAATGTTTACAAAATTTATTTACTTCTAGTCGTGTTGGCTTGGGGTTTCCGCTGATCTTGATTGAATAGTTTCTCGAACCACAAACCGCACAAGCTAGGCTTGCTTTTTTTAATGCCATAACGCCTCCATCTTATCTATTATAACAAGAAAGCTAGGCTTTGACAAGCATCTTAACGAAATAGATTGACTACCGAATCCCATATCGTTTGAGCCTTTTCCTTAATTTTAGCATCCGAGATAGCACGGCTAGCCTCATCTACCAGATTTTGTGCACGACTTCTAATATCAGAAAGGCTATTATCCGCCTGATTTTCTTCATTACTCTGTACTTGATTTCTTGTATTGGCTGGTGCAATTCCATTTTGCTTATAAGCATTTTCAACTGTAAAGGTACTTCCTGGCGTATAAGGTAAAATGGTATTTGCAATGTTTCTAAAGACATGGGCTGCACCGTTTGAAGTAGATCCTGCTAGATAGTGGCTTTCATCAGTGGTAGGGAAACCAAGCCAGTGACTAATCACTACATCCGGAGTATAACCAATTACCCACTGGTCACTTGTGTATTCAGGATTGAAAACAGCTTCAGTTGTTCCAGTTTTTCCTGCCATGACATAATCTGCAGGAGATGAACTAATACCGGTACCGTTGGTGAATGTCCCCAACATCATACTGGTCATCTTATCAGCTACAGACTTATCAATCACCCGTTTTTGTGAATTTTTATGGCTCGCAATGACCTGACCACTAGCATTTTCAATTCTACTAATAAAATGAGCTTCCGGCATTAAACCTTCATTTGCAAAGGCAGCATATGCTTGAGCCATTTGCAGAGGGTTGGTTTCAACACCGCTTCCCAAGGCGACGCCAAGAACACGGTCGACCTTTTCCATGTTGAGTCCGAATTTTTCGCCTGCCTCAAAAGCCTTATCAACGCCCAAATCATTAACAGTGGCAACAGCAGGCAGATTAAGCGATTCTGCCAAGGCTTGATACATAGGAACTTCTCGACTCGTTTTGATCCCGGCATAGTTATCAACCTTATAGCTGTCATACTGCATAGTATGGTTATCCAACTGCTTATTCAAAGCCCAGCCAGCTTCAACTGCAGGCGTATAAACAACTAAAGGCTTAATTGTAGAACCAGGGCTACGTTTTGATTGAGTTGCATAGTTGAAATTCCGGAATCCAGTTTTATCATTGCCAGCAACCTGACCGACAACTCCACGAACTCCACCTGTTTTCGGTTCGAGAGCCACACTTCCTGATTGAGCAAATGTTCCATCCTCTGCCCTCGGAAATAGCGATGTATTTTCATAGACAACCTGCATATTTGCTTGATGGTTTTGGTCCAGCTCTGTATAAATGCGGTAGCCATTATTGACAATTTCTTCCTCTGTTAGATTATACTTGGAAACAGCTTCATTAACCACCGCATCAAAATAAGAAGGATAGCGGTAATCTGAAATTTTCCCTTCATACTTATCGTGCAATTGCGAAGTCATATCAACTTCAACAGCTTCGGTTTCTTGGTTTTTATCAATGTAACCCGCTGCAACCATATTCTGCAAGACAGTATCGCGCCGATTGGTAGAATCTTCTACGGAATTCAAGGGATTATACAGTTCCGGCCCCTTGAGCATCCCTGCCAGAGTCGCAGCTTGATCCAAACTCACTTCTGATGCAGAAACTCCAAAGTATTTCTTACTCGCATCTTCTACACCCCACACACCATTTCCAAAATAAGCGTTGTTAAGGTACATGGTTAGAATTTGATCCTTACTATATTTTTTTGTTAATTCTAAGGCAAGGAAAAATTCTTTCGCTTTTCTCTCAACAGTTTGATCCTGCGACAGATAGGCGTTTTTAGCCAGCTGTTGGGTAATAGTAGAACCACCACCTGAACGACCAGCAGTTACAATAGCCAAGAAGAAACGACCATAGTTAATCCCGTCATTTTTATAAAAAGAACGGTCTTCTGTCGCAATAACGGCATTCTGCAAATTTTTACTGATATCAGTCAATTCAACATAAGTTCCTTTTTGACCAGACAAGGCACCGGCCTCTTTTTCTTCACGGTCAAAAATGATAGTCCGAGTTTTCAAGGCATTTTGTAAATCATTGACATTGGTTGACTTGGCTACAGCAAACAAATAGGTTCCAACTAGCAAACCTGCACTCAAACCTAGTATAAGGACAATCTTTGTTAGATGATAGCGACGCCAGAATTTTCGAATCGGACCTACTTGGGCTAATTTTTTTCGATCACTACGAGAGCGACGTAAGCTAGTAGAATCAGAATCCTCTGATTCACTTGTTTCTTTTTTAAAAAGAGAAAGAAATTTCTCAAATAATTTATCTAATTTCATGCGTTTATTTTATCATCTTCATCATGGGAAGACAAGAATTTAGCTATTTTCTATCCAAATAGGGCTTTTTTTGTTACAATATCTGTATGAAATTCACATTTACATTACCAGACTCTCTACCTCAAATGACGGTAAAGCAATTACTTGAGGAACAACTCCTCATCCCTAGAAAAATCCGTCATTTTTTGAGAATCAAGAAACACATTTTGATTAATCAGCGAGAAGTTCATTGGAACGAGACGGTAAATCCTGGAGATGTTTGCCAATTGGCTTTTGACGAGGAAGATTATCCCGAAAAAGAAATTCCTTGGGGCAACCCAAACCTCATTCAGGAAGTTTATCAAGATCAACACTTAGTTATTGTGAACAAACCAGAGGGGATGAAAACGCATGGTAATCAGCCAAACGAAACCGCCCTTCTTAACCATGTCAGTGCCTATGTTGGCCAAACCTGCTATGTCGTTCATCGTCTGGACATGGAAACCAGTGGTTTGGTTCTCTTTGCTAAAAATCCTTTTATCCTGCCTATTCTCAATCGCTTACTGGAGAAAAAAGAGATTTCTAGGGAATACTGGGCACTAGTTGATGGAAATATCAACAGCAAAGAGCTTGTTTTCAGGGACAAAATTGGGCGTGATCGCCATGACCGCAGAAAACGAGTAGTTGATACAAAAAATGGCCAATATGCCGAAACGCATATAAGCAGATTAAAGCAATTTCCAAACAAAACTTCCTTGGTTCGTTGCAAGCTAAAGACAGGGCGAACCCATCAGATTCGTGTCCACCTTTCGCATCATAATCTTCCTATCCTGGGTGACCCTCTCTATAATAGGAAATCAAAAATAAGTCGGCTTATGCTCCACGCCTTTCGACTGTCCTTTACCCATCCTCTTACTCTAGAGAAATTAAGCTTCAATGCACTTTCAGATACTTTCGAAAGAGAATTAAAAAAGAATGGATGATTCCGTCATCCATTTTTAAATATTTAAAAAGCAAGACCAAAGGCCTTGCTTTTTATCGACTCAAGAATTATTTAGCAATTTTTGCGAAGTATTCAAGAGTACGAACAAGTTGTGCAGTGTATGACATTTCGTTGTCGTACCATGATACAACTTTAACCAATTGTTTACCGTCAACGTCAAGAACTTTAGTTTGAGTTGCGTCAAACAATGAACCGTAAGACATACCTACGATATCTGAAGATACGATTGGATCTTCTGTGTAACCGTATGATTCATTTGAAGCTGCTTTCATAGCTGCGTTCACTTCATCAACAGTAACGTTCTTTTCAAGAACTGCTACCAATTCAGTTACAGAACCTGTTGGAACAGGAACACGTTGAGCAGCTCCGTCCAATTTACCGTTCAATTCAGGGATAACCAAACCGATTGCTTTAGCAGCACCAGTTGAGTTAGGAACGATGTTAGCTGCAGCAGCACGAGCACGGCGAAGGTCACCTTTACGGTGTGGTCCATCAAGAAGCATTTGGTCACCAGTGTAACCGTGGATAGTAGTCATCAATCCTTCTACAACACCAAAGTTATCATGAAGAGCTTTAGCCATTGGAGCCAAACAGTTTGTAGTACATGAAGCACCTGAGATAACTGTTTCAGTACCATCAAGAACGTCATGGTTAGTGTTAAATACAACTGTTTTAACATCTGATCCACCAGGAGCAGTGATAACAACTTTCTTAGCACCACCAGCGTGCAAGTGTTTTTCAGCAGCTGCTTTAGTAGCAAAGAAACCAGTTGCTTCAAGAACGATGTCTACACCGTCGTTAGCCCAGTCGATTTGTTCTGGATCACGTTCAGCAGAAACTTTAACGAATTTACCGTTAACTTCGAATCCACCTTCTTTAACTTCAACAGTACCGTCGAAACGACCTTGAGTTGTGTCGTATTTCAACAAGTGTGCAAGCATAACTGGATCTGTAAGGTCGTTGATACGAGTAACTTCAACACCTTCTACGTTTTGGATACGACGGAAAGCAAGACGACCGATACGTCCGAAACCGTTAATACCAACTTTAACTACCATTAGTGATTTCCTCCTTATGAAAATCATGAAATTTTTATTGTGAAAAGAGTAACTTGAATCACTACAAATCACCTTTCAACAAACCTATTATATAACTATTTGAGTTGAATTGCAAGTACGGGCGTTGTTTTTTGTCTATACCCCACTTATTTTTCTTTCTCCTTCAAAAGCCTATACTGCTGTCTTTCTTTGTCTACCTAGTCATTTCCCACTTTCCTTTTCAAATGAAAAGTAAAAAATAGAAAAGCTAAAAATTATTTTCAACACTCCAATTCCACAAGAAAAGAGACAGGGAATTCCTGCCTCTAGGCTGATAACAATTATTTACGGCGTCCTGGTCTTTCTTTGTAACCATAGTAAGAATCTTCGATGATTTCTTGCATATGGTCAACCATTGGAAGACGTGGGTTTGCAGGTGAACATTGGTCTTCATAAGCAAGGAAGGCCAATTCACGTGAATGTTCTTTCCATTCTTTTTCGTCAACACCTTGTGCTTTGAAGTTCATTTGGATACCTACGCGCTCACCGAGTTCGTAAACAGCTTTTGCAAAAGATTCAACCCCTTCTTCTGGTGTAGAAGCTGGAAGTCCAAGCATACGAGCGATATCTTGATATTTCTCGTCTGCACGGTAGTAGTTGTACTTAGGCCATGTAGCTGTCTTAGCTGGGCGAGTACCGTTGTAACGGATAACGTATGGAAGCAAGATTGCATTTGTACGACCGTGGATTGTGTGGAATTGCGCACCAATCTTATGGGCCATTGAGTGAGAAATACCTAGGAAGGCATTGGCAAAGGCCATACCAGCGATTGTTGAAGCGTTATGCATTTTCTCACGTGAGTGGAAGTCTGCATTCTTAACTGAGCTTTCAAGGTTTTCGAATACAAGTTTGATGGCTTGAAGTGCAAGACCGTCAGTGTAGTCGCTAGCCATTTGTGATACGTAAGCTTCAGTCGCATGGGTCAATACGTCCATACCAGTGTCCGCAGCAACAAATCCAGGAACTGTCAATACCAAAGCAGGGTCTACGATTGCCACGGTTGGTGTCAATGAGTAGTCAGCGATTGGATATTTACGGTTATTTGCTTTATCAGAGATAACGGCAAATGGTGTTACTTCAGATCCTGTACCAGATGTTGTTGGGATTGCGATGAATTTAGTCTTCTTACCAAGCAATGGGAATTTGAAGGCACGTTTACGGATATCCATGAATTTTTGAACAAGGTCACGGAAGTCCACTTCTGGTTGTTCATAGAAGAGCCACATTACTTTAGCAGCATCCATTGGAGATCCACCACCAAGAGCGATGATTGTATCTGGTTTGAAGGCACGCATGATTTCAGTACCACGTTCAACTGTAGTGATATCTGGATCTGGTTCTACATCAGCAAAGATTTGGTAAACAACCTTATTGCGACGAAGATCAAGTTGTTCGATGATACGATCAAGGAAACCAAGCTCTACCATGGCATGGTCAGTAACGATCATGACACGTTCAACGTCACGACATTTTTGAAGGTATTGAATTGAATCACGTTCAAAGTATGTTTTTGAAGGAAGTTTCATCCATTGCATGTTATTTCTCCGTCTTCCGACTTTTTTGATATTCAAAAGGTTAATGGCACTAACGTTATCCCCAACTGAGTTACGTCCGTAAGAACCACATCCGAGTGTCAATGATGGCAAGAAGGCATTGTAAACGTCCCCGATACCACCGAAAGTAGAAGGTGAGTTACAGATAACACGAATAGCTTTAACAGCTTTACCAAATTCTTTAGTCAATTCTTCGTCAGCTGTGTGGATAGCTGCTGAGTGACCAAGACCGTTAAATTCAACCATTTGACGAGCTTTGGAAATACCATCTTCACGGCTTTCAGATTTCAAAACTGCGATAACTGGTGACAATTTTTCACGAGTCAATGGCTCGTTTTCACCAACTTCTTTACATTCTGCAGCAAGAATGTTTGTTCCTTCTGGAACTGTAAATCCTGCTTGTTCTGCAATCCAAGTTGCTGGTTTACCAACGATGTCAGCGTTCAATTTTGCACCAGCACAGTTTTTGCTATTTGCTTTCACGCCGAAGCAGAACTCTTCAAGAAGTGCTTTTTCTTTTTTGTTTACAAAGTAAGTATGATATGATTTGAACTCTGCTACAAATTCATCGTAAATTTCTTTATCAATGATAACCGCTTGTTCAGATGCACAGACCATACCATTGTCAAATGATTTAGACATGACGATATCGTGTGCAGCTTGGCGGATGTTAGCTGATTTTTCAACATAAGCTGGAACGTTTCCGGCACCTACCCCAAGAGCTGGTTTACCACATGAGTATGCAGCTTTAACCATAGCATTACCACCTGTTGCAAGGATTGTTGCAACACCTTCGTGGTTCATAAGGGCACTAGTTGCTTCCATAGATGGTTCAGTAATCCACTGTACACAGTTTTCAGGAGCTCCTGCTTTAATCGCAGCATCACGAACGATTTGAGCTGCATGAGCTGATGATTCTTGAGCTGATGGGTGGAAGGCAAAGACAATTGGATTACGTGTCTTCAATGAAATCAAAGCCTTAAAGATTGCTGTTGATGTTGGGTTTGTTGTTGGAGTGATACCACAAACAACGCCAACTGGTTCAGCAATAAGAGTCAAACCTGTTACATCGTCTTCTTCGATAACGCCAACTGTTTTAGTGTGGCGCATGTTGTTTACTACGTGTTCACAAGCAAACAAGTTCTTAGTTGCTTTGTCTTCAAATACACCACGTCCTGTTTCTTCATAGGCATGTATAGCCAATTCTCCGTGGGCATCCAAAGCTGCCACTGACGCTTTAGCTACGATGTAGTCGACCTGTTCTTGGTCGAGTTTACGCATTTCCTCAAGAGCAACTAAAGCTTTTTGCACCAAGCCGTCGACATGCTTTTCAGCAGCGAGTTTCTTTTCTTCTGGTGTCACAGTTTTTTTATCAGCCATATTTTCCTCCATAGCTTTCAAGGATCGATATCCTTTGTTAATTTTTTCACAAGTTAATTATAACGTATTATTTTAACTTTGTAAACAGTTTCATAGACATTTCACAAAGAATTTTTTATTGTTTGTGAATTTTTTCTCATTTTCTTTACTTATCAAGTTTTTTCTTTAAAGTTTGTGAAATTTATTTCAAATATTTTTTTATTTCACAAACTCACTTGGAAGGGGAGCTTGGAAAGAAAGAAATTTACAGGTAAGCGCTTACTTCGAGATTCTAACAATCCCTCCTTTGATAAGGAGGCTTTATTTTTGTTGAAAAACGCCTTGTTTAAAAGTCCCTTCATAAACAACTTCTTGTTCTGTTGTTAGTTTCCCTTTTCCTTCAGCCTGACCATTTACAAAATCACCTTCGTAGGTCCAGCCTTCTTTAGATTGAAAGGTACCTTTTCCGTTGAAGGCTCCATTGTTGAAACCACCAGTATACTGGTCTCCATTTTGGAAGGTAATGGTACCTTGTCCATTCATTTTACCACGTACAAGACTGCCATCGTAAACAATGGTTCCATTATCAAGCTTTAGAACACCTTTTCCGGGAATATTTAGAAAAAAGACGAGCACAGCACAAAAAACAATCGTAACTACTGCCAAAAGCTCTAAACGTTGACGAGTCAGATAGACACGATACTTTTCGTAAAAATTCTTAAGATTTTCCATCTTCACTCCCCTTTTCTAAACGTTCTAACCAAGCTTGACAACCCTCTTGAACACGCTGATAGGTTTCCTCAAAATCTCCTGTATACCAAGGATCTGGAACACTTTCAGGTGCGAATGAGTAAATCTTATCTTTACAGTCTGCTGGACACATCTGACGTAAGTCAGAAACATTTGAAGCATCCATACCGATAATATAATCAAAGGCTTCAAAATCTTCCTTACTAATCTGAAGCGATGTCTTGCCTTTTTCATAAGGAATCTCATACTGTTGAAAAATCCCTTGAGTTCCCTTATGAATCGGATTGCCATGTTCCCAAGAGGAAGTCGCTCGACTTTGGATTTCATAATTATCTGTCATTGATTTCATAACAAACTCAGCCATAGGGCTACGACAAATATTTCCCAAGCAGACAAAGACTAGTTTTTTCATCCCATTTCCTTTCTTTTATAGAAAAACGGGAGTTAGTAATCCCGTCTTATTTTTCAATTGCACCTTCTAGTGAAGCTGTTTCTTTAAGTGGTAATACGGTCTTGATAGCAGCTAGTTCAAAAGTCAAGTAAACTCCATCTACATCAAGAACAATCGTTCTCTTCTCAGTATCTACTTCATCAACTGTTCCGTAAAGTCCACCGATTGTAATAACCTCATAGCCTTTTTGTAATTTATTCAAGCTTTCCATACGTTTTTGTGCTTGTTTCTTTTGAGAGCGTTGCGTAAAGAACATCAAGCCCACCATAGCCACAAGAATGATTAAAAATGTATATTGTGATTCCATTATATTCTCCTTTGTCTTTTACATAGGACTACTATATCAAATTTCAGCTACTTTTACAAGATTGTACCTTGCTTTTCTAGTAAGAAAAACCAGAGCTTGCGCCCTGATTTTTAGAATTATTTCAAGTTTTGAACGACTTTTACAAGATTTTCTACAGTAAAGCCATATTCTGCCAATACTTTTGGTGCTGGTGCAGAGGCTCCGAAGGTATCAATACCGAGAACGGCACCATCAAGACCAACGTATTTGTACCAGTTTTGAGTTGCACCCATTTCGACTGCAACACGACGGCGAACTGCATTTGGAAGAATTTCTTCCTTGTATGCTGCATCTTGTTTATCAAAGACATCTGTAGATGGCATGCTGACTACGCGGACTTTTGCACCTTGACTAGCCAATTCTTTGGCAGCTGAGACAGCAAGATTAACCTCTGAACCTGTCGCAATCAAGATGGTATCAAAGTCTGCTGCATTTTCATAGACAACATAGGCACCTTTTGCAACCTTGTCGAAGTCTGTTCCTTCTTCGACAGTCAAGTTTTGACGGGTCAAGACAAGGGCAGTTGGTGTTTTCTCACTTGTCACTGCAAGGTACCAAGCTGCTTGCGTTTCACGCGCATCTGCTGGACGGAAAACATTCAGATTTGGCATGGCACGAAGACCTGCTAAATGCTCAACTGGTTCGTGCGTTGGACCGTCTTCCCCAACCGCGATTGAATCGTGGGTAAAGACATAAGTCACGGGAAGTCCTTGTAAGGCTGACAAGCGAACAGCTGCCTTCACATAGTCAGAGAAGACGAAGAAAGTTCCACCGTATACACGAAGTCCACCATGAAGAGCCATCCCGTTCAAGATTGTTCCCATGGCAAATTCACGAACACCAAACTGAATGTTGCGGTTCAAGCGGTTGGAATCGTCTTGAAGTCCGTCAGTCTTGATATAAGTCATGTTTGAGTGAGCTAGGTCAGCTGATCCACCTAGGAAGGTTGGTAACTTAGCTGCCACAACATTCAAAGCATCTTGGCTTGAATTACGAGTTGCTTGAGAGAAACCATTTTCTAATGCTGGGAAGTCTCCTGGAGTCACTTCAACTGGATCACGTCCATCGATGATAGCTTCTACTTCTGCAGCCAATTCTGGATGCGCTTCTTTATAATCAGCAACTAATTTAGTCCAAGTTTGATAAGCTGATGCACCACGGTCTGCAACATGTTCTTTGAAATCAGCATAAACTTGTTCTGGGATTTCAAATGGTTCATAGTCCCAACCAAGGGCTTGACGAGTTGCTGCAGTTTCATCTGCTCCAAGAGGAGCACCGTGTACCGCATTAGTTCCTTGTTTGTTTGGAGAACCGTATCCGATAACCGTCTTCACTTCAATCAAAGATGGTTTACCTGAAGCTTTAGCTGTTTCGATAGCAGCATGGATTGCTTTCAAGTCTGTTCCATCTTCAACCAAGGCAGTATGCCAACCGTAGGCATTGTAACGGTCACGAACACTTTCTGTAAAGGAATCCTTTGTCTCACCATCCAAGTTGATGTCATTTGAATCATAAAGGACAACCAGCTTATCTAGTTTTTGCAAACCTGCGTATGAAGCCGCCTCACTTGAGACACCTTCCATCAAGTCTCCGTCTCCACAGATAACATAAGTATAGTGATCAAAGATATTGTAGCCTTCACGGTTATATTTGGCTGCCAAGAAACGTTCTGCCTGGGCAAAACCAGTGGCAGTTGAAATCCCTTGACCTAGAGGACCTGTGGTAGCATCAATTCCGGCTGTATGGCCAAATTCTGGGTGACCTGGTGTTTTTGAACCCCATTGACGGAAGCTCTTGATCTCATCCATACTGACATCTTCAAAACCAGAAAGGTGAAGAAGGGCATAAAGAAGCATTGAACCATGTCCTGCTGAAAGAATAAAGCGGTCGCGGTTAATCCAGTTTGGTTGAGCCGGATTGATACGAAGTTGTTTTGTAAAGAGGCTGTAAGCCATCGGAGCCGCTCCCATAACCACACCTGGGTGACCTGAGTTGGCTTTATTAATGGCGTCAATACCTAGGAAACGAATTGCATTAACAGATAGATTTGACATAGAATTTCCTTTCTATTTGAGGTGATGATTGAACCCCACATTCTATTTTACTATTATATGAAAAAATACATAGAATAGCAATTAAACAATTCGACGCTAGATAAGTCTCCTATTTTCTACTCTCTTGTCGCCTGATAGTAGGGAAGCAAGCGTTCATAAGCATCTTCTAACTTTTCTAAAATCATTTCTAATGACTGAGTTTCTATAAAAGAAACATCTGCCTTAACTAACACTTTTCGAACTTCCTGACTCCTCAACTTCTCACGTAAAGTACGACGATTTTCTTCGTTCGCCTCCCACCGTTGACTTTGACCATCTGAGTAGGCTAGATAATAAATCCCTTCAATGGTTGAAATTTCTAAAACTTTAGCCTGCTTGCCTAGAGTTTGCTCATCCTTCTTACGCTCGATGAAACTGACTTCTAGTGATACTCCAAAATCTGAAGGGCTCCCATATAAACGTAAAGCCAGCATAGGTTCTGTCACTTGTCCTTCTCTCTGTAGATAAACCCAAAAATGTGGTCGCAAACGCTGGGCCTGATTCATCCACTGGCTAGTCTGTTGGAGTTGCCATTCTGGATGGCTTGCTTGGAAAGCTTTGGCCAATTCTGTAAAAGCCTTTCGGGCCTCTTGGCCTTTGTGGCGTAATTCCAGCATCTTCTCCCGCTCTGCTCCCGCCTTATCAGGATTACGGTACTGCAAACCAGCAAAGTCTAGATAGTCTCTTATCTTATTCAACATCCGTTTAACCTCCTCTAACTAGCAAAAAATCAGGATAAACCTGATTTTACTTATTCTGTATCTACAACAACATAGCGATTTGGCTCGTCACCTTCAGAGTAACTAGTCACGCCATCCATACGTGAAATAATACGATGGATAATCTTGCGTTCGCTATTTGACATTGGATCTGTTTGATGACTACGTCCTTCTTCTAAAACACGAGTCGCCAATTTTTGCGCATAGGTCTGCAAGACTTCTGCACGGTGTTCAACATAATCATTGACATTAATAGTAATGTAGAAGGTTCTTGAATAGCGGTTGTAAAGATAATTTTGAGCCAATAGTTGCAAGGCCTTCAAGACTTTACCATGATAACCGATAATACGCCCTGGTTCGTTAGTATCAATTTGTAAATTGATGCTACGACGGTTATAATCATTTGAAATCGTCGCCTCAACGTCCATATCATCAATGATTGTTTGGACATAAGTCGTTACTTCCGTAGCTACTTGTTCAATGTCAAAGCTCGGTTCCACTTTTAAGCCCAAATCTTCTAATTCTTGACTTTCAGTTTGTTCAGCTCGACTCTCAACAATAGGAGTTTCTACTTCTTCCCCGAAACCAGCTTCTTCAAGCTGTAATTCATTTAAAATCTCAATATGCCCAGTTTCTTCTAAAATGGTGTTAGCATGTTTTTCATTTTTCAAAATTTCAGCCTTAACTTCATCAGAAACCCCTTGGCCTTCTTCTTCAATCTTTTTAATTGCTTCTACAACATGCCCTAAATCAACAGTCGCTTGACTGACTGTTTTAACCGGTTCATTTTGTTCATTGATTTCTTTAGGAACACCCTTAATAGCTTGTTGATTTGCTTTAATGACAGTTGTTTCACTAATAGCTTCAATGTCAACTTGAGCTGGTTTTTTACCAAATAAACCAAGAAATCCTTTTTTCTCGCGAGAAATGACTTTGATATGAGCCTTCATTCTTGGAATATCTAATTCTTTCAATCCTTTCTGGATTGCTTCTTCAACAGTTGAACCTGTAAATACTCCCATTACCAGATTCCTCCTTATTATTTCGTTTTCTGAGCCTTTTTCTTGGCTTTTCTTTTTCTATTTTCCAAATCTTTCTGTGCCTGAGCTACCGCCTCGCGCTCTGCAATAATCTTGAATGGATTGTTCAAGAAATAGGTTTGCAAGACTTGATAAGCATTGGACACTGCCCAGTAGAGAGCGACTCCGCTCGGAGCATAAACCCCAAAGATAAAGATTAAGACTGGAATACCATACATCATCGCAGTCGTAGCGCCATTACGCTCAGACAAGGCTTTATTAGACAGCCAAGTACTTAAAAAGGTGAATACTGCTGCTAGAATCGGAAGAACAAGGGTTGTATCCACACCACCAAGGTTAATCCATAAGAAATGACCTGTCTTTAAAAAGTCAACTCTTGATAGAGCTTGGAACAAGGCCAAGATAACCGGCATCTGAATCAAAATCGGCCAAAGAGAATCCGACTGTCTGACACCCATTTCTTTAAAGACTTTACGCATTTCTTGCTCTAGCTTGGTTCTACTTTCCATATCTCGACCCGGATATTGTTCTCGAAGCGCCTTAATGCGTGGCTGAGCTTCCTGCATTTTTCTAGAAGCCACCATTTGCACTTGAAAGACTGGCAAGAGAACTGTACGAATCAAGACCGTAAAGAGAATAATCCCCACTCCGATACTGATATCAAATGATAAAAAGCGAATAATTTCCGCAAAGAAGTAAACAAATTTACTCCAAAAATCAGCCGAATTGGCTGTAATATCGCTAGTTGTCCCATTAGTCGCACAGGCTGTCATGATCAATAGAGACAGTCCTAGCAAACTAGTCAACTGTAGTTTCTTTTTCACTCCCATTTCCTTCCTGGTAAATCTTTGATAATTTTAATACGTGGAGTAGATTTTTCTCCATCTCTGCGTATCCCAAGGTTTCGACTCCTTTTCGAGCAATGATAACAAAGTCGACATCTTCTACCAGACTCCCTTTTGCATTCTGGATAATATGCCGAATCCGTCGCTTAATTTGATTTCTAGTGACGGCATTCCCCAGTTTTTTGCTAACTGATAGACCTACTCGAAAATGGTTTTTCTGATTTTCTAGTTGGTAGACAACAAACTTGCGATTTGCAAAACTTGTCCCCTCCTTGAAAATCGCCTTAAAATCTTTCTCTCTTTTTACACGAAAGTTTTTCTTCAAAACTCAACTCCATCTATTAAATTACTACTATTATACCATATTTTTCAAAAAAGCCAATCATAGCAAGGTTTTGGACAATTTCACCATAAAAAGAAGCTGGAAAAATCTCTTTCCCAACTCCTTGTACGGAATATTTTTACTAGTTTTACTTATTTTTTCAAGCGTTCAACGTCACGGGCAATAACTAGCTCTTCATCTGTTGGAATAACCAATACACGGATCTTCGCTGCCTCTGTTGAGATGTCTCCTGTCACACCAAAGACGTTCTTTTCTGGGTCAACATCACAACCAAACCAAGAGATACCTGAGATAACATCTTCACGCACATTTGCAGCATTTTCACCAATACCTGCTGTGAAGATAATAGCATCTGCTCCATTTAAGACTGCAAGGTATTGACCGATATGTTTTTGGATACGATCAACATACATTTCATAGGCTAAAGTGGCATCATGATCCCCTTCTTCCATAGCAGCAATCACATCACGCATATCACTAGATTTACCTGAAACCCCCATCAGTCCTGATTCACGATTAAGAATGTGACTAATGTCTTCAGGCGTGTTAAAGTCCTCTGTATATTGCATTAAGTAAGGAATGATAGCTGGGTCAATATCCCCTGTACGAGTTCCCATCATCACACCGCCAAGTGGAGTGAAGCCCATTGAAGTATCGACAGATTGACCACCCTTAACAGCTGTGATAGAAGCACCATTACCGATGTGGCAAGTAATCAATTTCAAGTCTTCTAATGGACGGCCCAAGAGTTTTGCAGCTTCTCCTGCTACAAACTGGTGACTTGTACCGTGGGCACCATATTTACGCACCTTGTTTTCTGTGTAATATTTTGTTGGTAGAGGGTAGCGATAAGCTTTCTCTGGCATAGTTGTGTGGAATGAAGTATCAAAAACAACTACACTGGTAATGTCTGGCAGCAATTCCTTGAAGGCACGAACACCTGCCGCATTGGCTGGATTGTGGAGTGGAGCCAACAAGCTCAACTCTTCAACTTTTTCTAAAACATCTCCCTCAACAACTGTTGATTCTTTGAAATATTCTCCACCTGCCACAACACGATGTCCAACACCTGTAATCTCATCATAAGCCTTGATAATATCGAAACGAATCAAGTCATCCAATAAAATTTTAACGGCTTGTGTATGGTTTTCGATATCCAAAATTTGTTGTTCAGAACGGCCATCAAATTTTACAGTTGAAATTGAATCTTTCAAACCGATACGTTCAATCAGACCTTTAGCCAATACTTTTTCTTCTGGCATTAAGTATAATTGCCATTTCAAACTTGAACTTCCTGCATTGATTGCAATTGTTTTTGTCATAACAAGACTCCTTTTTTAAGCGTTTTCATCCATTATAACAAAATCTATTTTATATTTCAGTACCTTGAGTCCATTTTTGAAAATTTTCTTTAAATTTCATTAGAATACTTGCATCTTGCAGGCTAGCAAGTGGATAAACAAAGGGTTCTACTGTAATATCAGTTTTCTTTTGTAAGATAAAAATCGTCTTAGATTGTTTGGCATTAGCAAAGAGATTTTCAGGCAGACTGATCATGGCAACTAGATTCGCCTCCTCTTTCAACCAGCCTTTCAATAAATCACTTTGAGGACTGGTCAACAAATCACTCGGAGCGAGAAAAATAGCGTATCCATCTGACTTGAGATACTTAAGTCCTTGTTCCATGAGCAAGTGGTGGGCGTAGGTATGTTCTTGTCTAGAAGCAACTTGATGACGCGACGCAACGGCATCATCAGGATAATAGCCAACAGGCAAGTCGCTGATGACCACATCGCTTTCTTTGAGCATTTGTGGACGAACGGCATCTCCTTGGACAAAGCCAGCCTGCAAGCCAATCACATCTGCCATGCTAGCTGCCAAATCAATCAGCAAATCATCCACTTCCATTCCCAAATAATCCACCTTTTTATCAAGCGAGGTCAAGAAAGTAGCGCCCAAAATTCCCATCCCAGAACCCATTTCGAGGATAGTAATTTCCTCCTCTTTAAACAACTCTTCCACAATAAACACCAAAAGTAAAGAAATAGCATCTGGTGTAAATTGGTGATTGGCCTGCAAGGGTTCGGTTTGCCCAGCCTTCATCAAGAGAAACTGGTAGGTCTTGAGCCACTCTTCCTTGCGAAGCGCTAAACGCTTAAGGACTTGATTGTTCTCTTTTACCTGATTTAGCTCAGTCTCACCATCCAGATAGATGCTGTTTTGCTCCACCAAGGCGTCATAAAAATTGGTCGCCAAATCACTTTGGATGACTTGGACATTCTCTAGTAAATACGTATAAGCTTGTTCAATTTTTTCAAAATCCATATTCCTATCTTATCAAATTTCCCTCCTTTTTTCCATCCTTATAGAAGAATCACTCCCTGACTAGGCGAGTGATTCTTGTGCTACTGTTAAAAAGAGTTCTGAGTAATTTCCTTTAAACAAGTCTTCAGAGCTATAGAGGATCTGACTATGCACAGATGAAAAACCGTTCTCAATTAGCTGTTTTTCCAGTTCAGTCAATTCAAAGCCGTGATGGTTAGCTTCCGCCTTGGTAAAATCAGCAATGAGGAGTTGTCCATCTTTCCTCAAATGTTGATGAAACAGTGAGAGAGCTGCATCCACATCAGGCATATGATGAAGAACCCGACAAACAACAATGAGATCAAACTCTTGCTTCAAGGGACTTTTCAATAAATCTTGTTCCAAAAACTGGATATTCTTGATGTCTTGCTGCTCCGCTTTCAAACGAGCTTGCTCCAGCATTTTCTCAGAAATGTCTACAAGAGTGACAGATTTAGCCTGCTTGGCTAGGGGCAAGGTTAACAGACCCGTCCCTCCGCCGAAATCCAAAATTTCTTTGTCTGATAGAAAATCAATCTGTTTCTCAACTGCTTGACAAACCAAGTTTGCAAGAAAGATATTTTTAGGGGAATCGAAAGTTTCTGCTTTGTGGTTAAAATCATGTTTCATATTTTTAGTTTAGCATAAAGTAGTTGAATTGACTAGGAATTCTCTTTCTTTTCAGACTTCTCTTCTGATTTTTTCTTTTCCGCTTGATTACTTGAATCAGTCACTACCTTTTCCTTTTTATCCGTTTTCTCTTCTTTGATTTTGACTGAAGGAAATAGGAACTCATATTGACTCTTAGGCGTACGAACCGTCGTCACCAAGCCAGTTTTCTTGTTTTGATAGCTTACCTGACCTATATTAAAGACCTGTTCCCCACTTTCTTGCTCAATCTTATCCTTGGTTCGCTTGGCCATAGCAAAAGCGATTAACTTTTCTTTATTCAAAGCATAGTCTTGATAATGGGCGACTTGTCGGTTCAAGTAAAATTGTAACAAAAGACTAAAGATAGCTGCTATGGTTACTGCATAGAGAAGGACTCCTGCCTTAACTTTTTGCTTTTTCCACACGATAGATGAACTCCCTTTCTAAGCCTTTTTGAAACTGGAAACGAAAACGAACCAGCTGATTGTCCTCTGTAATTTGAGCTGATTTGAGTCCATAAACCATAGGTTGATAACCCCGTCCACTGGCATCGGTTTTTCGAAAATCGTCCGATTTAGACTTGCCTATCGCAATTTCCTTGCCATCCTGCTTCATATAAATGCGGTTGCCTTCCACTTTTTCGAACTGCGAACGGTCTAATTCTGCCTCCAGCTGATCCACAAACAAGAGCCACTCTTTTTGCTCACTTTGCTGCTGGTAGCGAACTTCTGAAATGAGGAGCTGACTCATGGCTTGAAAGAGGAGTAAGCTTCCACTGATAACAACGAGAGCAATAAGGGATTCTAACAAGGTAAAAGCCTTAACCTTATGGTTCTTTGATTGCCAACAACTGTTCTGAACCATGATAAACCTCCAATCCCTTTTCACTAGAAAACACCTGAATCTCAACTCCGTTGATGTTTACCTGATTTTGACCTGTCTGCAGGGCCATCTTAGCTACACGCACAACTTCTTCCTTTTGCAGGATTTTTGCTTCTTCTTGTCTATTTTTCTGAATTTGTCCCAAAAGGAGAGTTGCAATGCTGGCAAAGATAGCTAAAGCGACTACTGCTTCCAGTAAAATCACTGCCCTAATTTTTTGTTTCCTTAATGCGTTTAATTTTTCCATTTCCTAAATATAATCGATAGCTGATTGCTCCTTTTCTGGTCTGAAATTCAACCTTAGCCAGAGATCTATTTCCACCAGCTCGGTCAAATGTGATACTTTGGCCTGATGGTGCCTGAATTCCTTTAGGAACTGTCAACTTTTGACTGCCGTTACTAATCGTCTGCCCATCTAAGTTTAGACTAGTCTTTTGCTGACTGGCTACACTGCGTTTTTGGGTTTCCCGATAGAGTTCTTCAAACTCCATAAAGAAAATCTGCTCCTCTACCGCCGCAAAAGTGGACTGGACAGAGCCGGACAAGCCCAAGGCAAGGATACTCACAAGACCTAAAACCAATAGACTTTCAAACATGGTAAAGGCCTTAATCATTGACTTTACGATTAGCTCCTCCGTTTTTATCATGGTATTCTTTATAAGCTTTAGCCTGTTCTTCCGTGATTCGCCCATCTGCTTGTAACTTGCTTAGGCTAGCATCTTCATTTTTATCCAAGCTATAAAGCTCTGCCTGGCTTTCTACCACCTTAACAACAGCAGCTTTTCCTTTGTCATTGACCGCCTCTTTTTGCTTGGTCAAATTAGGTACAAAAAGTAAGAGAAGTACGCTGATGATGAGCAAGACCACCAACATTTCCACAAGTGTGAAAGCTTTAACCTTAGCTTTTTTCAAGAATGTCATCATTTTTTTCATTTTAAAAATTCACCTCCATATTTTGATACATGGGCATTAGCATTGCCGCATAAAGTAAAACGATAATCAGAGCCACAAAGATAAAAACCAGTGGCTGTACTAAGTTCATGGTGCGGTTGACTCGGGTAAAAAAGGCTTCCCAAGTCTTTTCCGCGTAGATTTCCAACTCACTCCCCAGCTTGGACTTGACTTCCCCATACTCGATGATAAGACTCAACTCCTTTTTAAAGAAAGGATAGGTTGCTATGGCTTGAGAAAATTCGCGACCATTTTGTAGGGCTTGAGACAGATCTTGACCGATTTCTTTAAAGAGCTGGGAACCTTGTTCCTGCATGATTTGAAAAATCTGCGTCAGCTCCATCCCCTGTGAAATCATATTACCCCACTCACGCGCATAATAAGCTGTCAAATAGGTCTGCACAAAAATTCCAAAGAAGGGAAGGCGTGCCAGGATAGAAAAGACTCGCATCTTCGAACTTCTTTTATAAAAAGTTAGCGCTAAAAGGGTAAGTAGAGAAACAAACCCTACCATGCCTAGAAAAATTTGTGGCAGATTGCCGATAATTTGGGTGGCAATATTGCTACTATCCAGTTGTGGTAGTAGATAGTTCCGTAACCCCAGCATGATTAAGAGAAGAAACCCCAGCAAAATCAAGGGATAGGTCGCTACTTCAATTAACTTTTTCTTGACCTTGGCCAGATTGTCTAGATACTCTTCTATCTTTCCCAAACTCAGGTGGAGATTCCCATGAACTTCAGCTAGAGATAATTGAATGACAATGGCGCTTGAAAAGCCCAAACTTTCCATCATTTCTGAGAATGATTTCCCCTGAGACAAACCCGAACGCATCTGGTTCACACACTGCTTGTCCAGTAGAGCACTCCTATCTAAAAAGGAGATGGTCTCCACCAAATGAAAACCGCTGGAAAAGAGATTGTTAAACAAGGTGATGATATTTTTTTGCTTAGCTGTAGCTAATTTTTTCCGTTTCAGCCTGAAGACTTGTGATATGTCCATCTTTAAGAAGCTGGTCAATTTGCTCATTCCATTTGTCTGCTTGATGTTCTTGATAGTCTTTGTTTGCAAAATCAACAATTCCTCCTCCCCCAATTAATCTCTGGTAGCAGACTCCTTGCAGAACGACTGCCAATTCCTCCTCACTCACGCCCAACTCCAGCAGGCGCTCATAAACACCACGAATACTCTTGGCGTGAATGGTTGAAAAGACTGTCGCCCCTGTCAAACTAGCTCTGACCACTGCACGCGCCGTCTCGCTGTCCCGAATTTCTCCGATAATCAAGAGGTCAGGTCGATGACGCAAGGAAAGTTTAATCAGATTTTCATAGGTTAGTCCAATCGCCTCATTCAACTGCAACTGAAGCATGTCGTCCTGTTTGATTTCTACTGGATCTTCAATGGACATGACTTGTTGTCCCTTAAAGAGTGACTTGGCTAATTCGTGCATCAAGGTCGTCTTACCACTCCCAACTGGACCAGCAAAAAGATAGAGTCCCCGTTTCCTGTACTGCTTGCCCAATTCTTCAATATCCTGAAACCAAAAATGCAAGTCCTGCTCCTCATCATGCAACAAGCGGATCACCAGACTCTCCTGCCCTCGATAATCGCCTACAGTAGATAGACGTAGAGACGCCATCTTTTGGTCATAGGCATAATCACAGGAACCAAGTTGACTACGTCTCTTTTCTCCAACATTCATACCCGCCACAAACTTAAAGTGACTGATGACAGCCGCAAACTTTTCAAAATCATAAGAACCGATTTTACAGCGCTCATCTCCTATCCTCATATGAAGCTCATAGGCGTCTAACTTGGGGACAAAATAAATGTCTTGTGCCCCTTTTTTCCGAGCCGAACGAATGATTTCTTGTGCAATTTCTTGAACCATACTTACCTCCTCACCTATACTATTCGCAAAAAT
Source organism: Streptococcus mitis (assembly GCF_023109515.1). Lineage (GTDB taxonomy): Bacteria > Bacillota > Bacilli > Lactobacillales > Streptococcaceae > Streptococcus > Streptococcus mitis_CS. The sequence continues at coordinate 9,295 of NZ_JALDUM010000006.1, read as the reverse complement.
TGGGAAAAATAAAAAAAGCAACTCCAAAAAGTTACTTTTTCTCTATTTTAATTTCATACGGCAAGAACGGTGCCTTTCCTTACCTGTTTGTTTTTCATAGCCTGGACGTAATTTTTCATCTGGGATAACCTGCTCATCCTGCAAAAGAGCCAAAGAATGGTATTGTTGTAAATACTCATCACATTCATCACACCAGCGTTGATCTTCTGGATCCCAAAAAATAGTCATCAAGTCACTTCTACTTTTATAAAGAGGGGATTCTTGTTCCAATCTAAACCAGCAAGTTTTGTAGTATTTGAGAGCATCATAATACTGGTCAAATTTCTTACTTGCTACAATGTCTTCTTCCCAACCTTCTAAGAACCACCAAGGTTCAAAATCTCCGTACATTTCTATAACACGATACATATTCATTCATTCCTTTGTACCGTATATTATAACCAATTCCGCCAGACAAGAAAAGAAATATGCTCATTTCTTAATTTCCAGATAAAAAATCCAGCCATCTTATGATGACTGAATTTCTATTTGCTTATGTTCCAAAATCTTGTTACTACCTAGGCTTCCGAGATATCGTTTTCGATAATGACCTTGATTGCATGGTGGTCTGCTGCCTTACTGAAGACTTCATAGGCTTTTTCAATTTCACTGAGTTTGAAATAATGAGTTACCAATTTTTCTGGTTCAATCTTATGACTTTCAAGAGCTTTCAACAATTGTGGAGTTGTATTTGTAGATACCAAACCAGTTGTTACATTGATGTTGCGAATCCAAAGTTTGTCCAAATCGAATTCAACTGGTTTACCATGTACACCACAGTTTGCAACCGTTCCGTCTACACCGATAATCTTTTGACAGAAATCAAATGTTGCAGGAATACCAACAGCTTCGATAGCGACATCTACACCACGGCCATCTGTCAAATCATAAATTTCTTTAATGGCTTTTTCAGGGTCTGAAGAATTAACCTTGTGAGTCGCACCAAATGATACAGCAGTTTCCAAGCGGTTATCGTCTAAGTCCACCATAATCAATTTAGCTGGTGAATAGAATTGAGCTGTCAAAAGAGCTGCTAAACCAACTGGACCTGAACCAATAATGGCTACGCTGCAACCAGGCTCTACTTTCCCTTTTAAGACACCAATTTCATATCCAGTAGGCAGAATGTCTGATAGCATAACCAAAGCTTCGTCTGACAAGTCTTCTGGAGTATGGTAAAGAGTATTATCAGCATGAGGGACACGTAGATACTCCGCCTGCATACCATCAATCAAGTGACCGAAAATCCAGCCCCCTTCGTCTTCACAGTGGGCATAAATTCCTTTTTTACAGTAGTAGCATTTACCACAGGCACAGACACAAGAAATCAAAACCTTGTCGCCTTTTTTGAAATTAGAAACTCCTTCTCCAACTTCTTCAACAATCCCAATCCCTTCGTGACCAAGAATGGTACCACTTTGGCAAGCGGGAACATCCCCTTTGATAATATGGAGGTCTGTTCCACAAATAGTAGTTTTTACGATACGCACAATAGCATCTGTTGGCTTGCATATAACTGGTTTGTCTACATCAACAAAAGAAGCAAGTCCTGGTTTAACATAAGTATAGGCTTTCATAAAGCACTCCTCCTTTTTTTATTTGTACTATTTATAATTTATAATATAATTGTAAGCCTTTTTATTTGTTTGTTCAAGATTTTTTGTGATTTTTTTAACTTTTTTATTTACCGGTAAAGTAATATAGATAAAAAAGCAGAAGCTAGTCACTAACTTCTGCCTTCTCTCTTATGCTTGATAACGTTTCACACCATCTAGATACGTAGCTACCAATTCCAAATCTTTGTCTAAAACAATAAAATCTGCATCATAACCTTCACGAATTTGTCCACAGACATCGTCAATATTAACAGATTTTGCTGGGTTAAGGCTAGCCATCATGACCGCTTCGTGTGGATTTGCAATACCCCACTCGACTACATTTCTCATACCATCTTTAAGTTTGAGGATAGAACCTGCCAAATTACCAGTAGATTTGAGACGTGCAGTTCCATTTGCTACTACAACAGGGAATTCTCCCAACATATAGTCACCGTCTTCAAGCCCACCAGCTGTCATACAGTCCGTAATAAGAGCGATGTTTTCTGTCCCCTTTTGCTTAAGTAAAATCTCACAAGCTTTTGGATCTACGTGATAACCATCACAAATCAATTCTGCGTAAGTATGTGGGAGCTCATACATAGCTCCTACCATACCTAGTTCGCGGTGTGTTAAACCACGCATCCCATTATAGGCATGTACCCATACACTCGCTCCAGCATCAACTGCCTTCTTAGCTTGTTCAAATGTCGCATCTGAGTGTCCAAGTGCAACTGTCACACCTTCACCTGTAATAGTACGTACAAAATCTTCCACCCCATCACGTTCTGGTGCAATAGCGATTTTATTTAGCATCCCTTTTGCAGCATCCTGCCAAGAATGAAACTCCTCAACACCCGGGTCTCTCATATAAGTTGGATTTTGTGCCCCCTTAAAAGTTTCTGTGAAATATGGACCTTCATAATAAATCCCACGAATCTTAGCACCTGTTGCTTCTTTATAATGGTTTCCAAGATTTTCAGTGACTGCAAGCAATTGCTCATAAGTGGCTGTTAAAGTTGTGGGCAAGAAACTGGTAACACCGGTACTAAGAAGTCCTTCACTCATAGTATGCAATGTACCCTCAATGTTGTTGTCCATCACATCTACACCTGCATATCCATGAATATGAGTATCCACAAGACCTGGTGCAATGCTATAACCAGTATAGTCAAGAACCTCTGCTCCTTCAGGAATTTGATCCACATGTTTCCCAAATTTGCCATCAACAAGTTCTAAGTACCCACCGCGACGAATGCCAAATGGATAGAAAAACTGATCCGCTTTAACGTAATTAGGCATAATAATGACCTCCTTAAAAGATTACTTTTGATATTTATTATGTCAATTACATTATAAACCTTTCTGATTCATTTGTAAATGGTATAGACCTGTTTTCTAGATATATTTTAAAAGAGCTGGATTTCTCCAACTCTTCTCTTTTTAATACAAGTTATTTTGATTTGACCGGCTTGTCTTGAGCTGTTTGCAAGGCTGCAGCAATGGTATCTGCATACAATTTAGCTCCTGCTTCAATTTTACTATTGTCACTTCCAAAATGGACTTGGTCTGTCCCAGTCCAAATTTCTGGATGTTCCTTAGCAGCTTGATTCCAATCTGCTATCGTGATGTAAGGAGTCTTCTCTGCCAATTCTCTCATATAGGCAGCCGCCTTCTCAACGATTGCATAGGTCTCTTTTGTCTTATCCCCCTCATAAGGAGTCACCAAAACCATATGGTGCCCCTTAGGAAGATTTTTCACGATGCTATCCCAATCTTCCTTGTAATTTTCAGGATTATTTACCCCAGTTGCAATAACCACCATCTTTGGTAGAAATTTATTCTGGCTATTATTGAGCATGATTTCGTTGGCGGTCTTGGTTGTTCTGCTGACCTGTGCGTTAATCTGTGCTCCAGAAAGGGCTGTCTGCAAAGCTGTATTAGCTCTTAGTGCTACCGAATCACCAATTAGCATAGTGCCATCAGCAATTCCTAAACTATCAGCTTCTGCTCGTTCTGTCATCACCTTGGTCTGGCTAATATTTGTTGCAGCTTGCTTCAAGCCATTGACAGTTAAGTCTGTCTCAAAAGCTCCCACTTGTGGTGCCAACAGAGTTACTAAGAAGACAATGAAGGCCAAAATTCCAGTACTTGCTGCAAGTATTGTGTGAATATGAGGAAGAGGACGAAGGGTTTGTATAATAGGTGTGTCCTTTCCTGCAATCCAAGGTTCCAATACATAAAATGAAAGACTGGCGAATCCATAAGAAAAAATCAAAGTTAATAACACAGCAAGAAGATTTGATGTCAACTGTGAGAAAATAATGTAGAAAGGCCAATGGAAAAGATAAACCGCATAGCTAGTATCCGCTAAAAAGCTGATAATCTTTGGCTCCTGCACGTTAGGAGTCTTTTCATGTAAGACACGCGCCGCCAGAATCATAGCAATGGCTGCAAGGCTGGCAAGCAAGAAGCCCATAAGATAGGCAAAGAGATAGGTAAATTTGACAAAGAAGGTCAAAATGAGTAAGAAGCCAAAACCTCCTACAAAAACCAACAAGGTCTTGCGTAAATCCCAGATTTTATCCAACTGCTTAACTAAGGAAGTTGTCTCTCGAACACCTACAATCGTTGCTAAGATACTTCCTAAAAAGAATGGATAGACATGAGTTAAACTGGAGAAGTAAACAGAGGAATAAGAGGTTACTAGAAAACTACCAATAAACATGGAGAAGAAACTAATCAAGAAGGCAGCAACAGACAAAAGAAAGACCATTCCCTTCAATTGACCATTTGATTTAGCCTGTTTGGATAATAACCAAACTGCCAAGCCCCAGAGAATATAGTAGTGAACCTCAACGGCCAAACTCCAATTATGAACAAACAAATGAGGAATGAACTGAGATTCATAACTTCCACCTGTTAGGAGTTCATAGAAGTTGGTCATGAATCCTAAAACACCTGCAATTTGACTACCAATTCCAGCCACATAATCTTGGCGAACTAGAAAGGTAAAGGGCATGGTTACCAAGACCATCAAAACCACAGGTGGCACAATCCGATAAAAGCGTCTCTTAAAAAAGCCCCGTAAATCAATCTGATATTTCTTGCCAAACTCTTCTAAAAGTAGAGCCGTAATCAGGAAACCTGAAAATGTGAAAAAGACATCTACCCCGAAAAATCCTCCAGGAAAGATAGTCTGAAAGAAATGATACAAGAGTACCAGTAGTAAACCTGTAATCCTAATCAAGGAAAACCATTTAATGCGCATACGAGTTTATTCTCCCTTTCATTATACACTTTATTCTATCAAAAAAAGAAGAAAAATCCCAAGAGAAAACTTAGGATTTTTAGCTTATATCAATTCCATTTTAGAAATTACGACCTGATTTATTATAGCCATATTTTTCAACAAAATACTCACGGAATTCCAAGAGATTGTCATCCATGATGGCTTGTCGCACTTGTTTCATCAGGTTAAGCAAGAAGTAAAGATTGTGGTAGCTAGTCAAGCGGATACCAAAGGTTTCATCAGCCTTGAGCAGGTGACGAAGATAAGCGCGTGTATAGTTCTTACATGTGTAGCAATCACATTCAGGATCCAGTGGTGTAAAGTCCTCAGCAAACTGAGCATTTTTGACAACCAAACGACCTTGACTGGTCATACAAGTTCCGTTACGAGCGATACGAGTCGGCAAGACACAGTCAAACATATCCACCCCACGAATCACCCCATCAATCAAGCTATCTGGCGCTCCCACACCCATCAGATAACGAGGTTTATTTTCAGGTAGCAGTTGAGTTGTAAAGTCCAAGACCGCATTCATCTCTTCGTGGGTTTCTCCCACTGCTAAGCCACCGATAGAGTATCCTGGGAAATCCATGCTGACAAGGTCATGAGCTGATTGGCGACGCAGGTCTTCAAATCCTGCCCCCTGCACAATCCCAAACAAACCTTGGTCATGTGGACGACGGTGAGCCTTCAAACCACGCTCAGCCCAACGGCTGGTACGCTCGATTGATTTCTTAACGTAGTCATAAGGTTGATAAAACTGGGGACATTCATCAAAGGACATCATGATGTCTGATCCCAAATTATTCTGAATAGAAATGGCTTTTTCTGGGGATAGGAACATCTTAGAACCATTGAGATGGTTTTTAAAGGTTACCCCTTCTTCTGTGATATTGCGGCTATCTGCTAAGGAATAAACCTGAAAACCACCACTATCTGTCAAAATAGGCTGGTCCCAATTCATGAACTTGTGGAGACCACCAGCGCGTGCGATGAGTTCATCCCCAGGACGAAGCCAGAGATGATAGGTGTTTGACAGGATAATTCCCGAACCCATCTCCTTCAATTCTTCAGGCGACTGAGTTTTGACAGTGGCTTGTGTCCCAACTGGCATAAACATAGGTGTTGGGAAGGTACCGTGGGGAGTGATGATTTCTCCCAGACGAGCTCCTGTATGTTTTTCTTTCTTAATCAAACGATATTTGATTGGTGAATCTGACATTTTTTACCTCCGAAGCTGGGAAAGACAGTCCCAGTTCATACTTTGTGCCCAAGGGCATACTGTATGATTTTATCAAAAAAAGTAGGAACTGTCACGAACTATGGTATAAAGAATTTGTGTTTACAAGTACTTTCCATTGCTTGTTGATAGTTGAGTTTTCACTTATTTTTCTTTTAAATCATTTCTGTCAATTGTCGTTATTTTTTTAAATCGTATTCATCGTCGTATTCACTTTTGCCCGTATAGTTGAGAAGGTTGCAATTTAATTCTAATAGTTTACAAAAGGATCAGTGAGTAATTTCACTGTTTTTATTTTTTACAAAACCACTACTCCCCCAATCAGATGATTTTACGGATTTGAAATCCGTTTATTCGATTTACATTTCTTGGATTTTAAATCCATTTTTAAGCAAACAAAAAACCGCAAGCCTGAGCTTGCGGTGAAAGAACATTTTAGAAAGTTTCCTTTCGTTTTATTTTGTAGTAATTAAGCCGTCTGGCTCAACTGTGAACTCTGGCTTATCTGCCATTGTTCCGTCTGCTTTAAGGTGGTACCAACCTTTTTTATCAGCCGATTGAATAAAGGCATTTGATACCATGTCGCCGTTCTTGCTATCAAGATAGTACCATGTGTCCTTGTACTTAACCCATCCTGTCTTCATGGCACCTTCTACGTCGAAATAGTACCACTTATCAGCAATCTTCTTCCAACCAACAGCCATAGCGCCTGAGTTATCGAGCCAGTACCAATTTCCGTCTGAGTGCTCATACCAGCGTTCTGCGAGCATATAGCCTGAGCCGTCGAAGTAATACCAGGTTCCGTCAATCTTTTCAAACTTGTCTTTTGGATAAGAGTCGTCTGAGTGTACGTACCAGTAGCCAGTATCGTTTTTCTGCCAGCCTCGTTTAACTTCTGCAGGTTGTGCGTCTGCGTTCGCTAAACGATAAACATAATAGTAAGGACGTCCAGCGTATAGCCAGATATCGTCGTGGTCGTTGACCGTAATACCATCATAGCGATAGTTACAGTGGATAATGTTGTTCTCATCCACAAACATACCCGTATGTCCACCAGCACCACTAGAATATCCTTTACGTCCCCAGATGAAGATATCTCCACGTTGAGCATCCCAAGGTGTGTTCTCAGCAATGAGTTCATACCCGTTCTTAATCAGCCAGTCGTGTTCGTATTCAGTATTTACCGCCCAACCTGCTGAAACTGCCCCAGCACTCATGAGAGAGTAGTAAATCGAACTAGAGCAGTCGTAAGAATCAGGTCCGTCTCTATCATCCATCGAATAAGACACCTTGCCTTCTCGATTCTTCATCCAGCCAATAGCCGTATCAATATCTATCGTCATATATTACTCCTCACTTGGTTTCTCATAGTCTAGCGCTCGTGTACTGTCTGTGATTCCGCTAGTCGTTGGGTCATTGACCAGACCGATAGCAGTCAAGAACACGAATACCGCATTGACAAACAAAATCAGCTTGTTGCCGATATCACCCAAATCCAGATGATATCCAAAGACTGCTGCACTTGCTTGCAAGACAAGCAAGAAGGCTGGGATTGCAGTCAACCAAAAGTATTTATTTTGTAGTCGTAGTTTCCAGTTAATCATATTGTTTCCTTTCTGTTATGGTAATTTCGTAGGCCAAGGCTCATCTGTCAAGTATGAGATGGCACTTACACGGATATCTCCAATATCTTTGTTAGTTGGGATGTCTTCGTTAAACGTGAATTGGATGAAATTTAAATCAGATTTACCGCCTAAATACCAAATTCCATAAGGTCTACCCTTATCGTCATAAGTTGGTCCTACAAGCGAATTTTCGCTTCTAAAACCTTCGGGAATACCGTTAGGATAAGTAAGTTTAGCCCCTTTGTCTCCACTGCTGTTGTGTCTTACAAATCCAGGTCCACCTCGTCTACCTACTCCAAACCAACCCCATTGAAGACCTCCGAACTGGTAAGTGACAAGATTGTTTACTCGTCTGATTTTAATGAACGAGTTGCCTGCTCTAGAGACACTGTTTAACGTTCTCCAGCCAGTATCACCAATCAGTACACGCCAGCCAGTATTACCATTTCCGCTCTCTTTAATCCACTTGAGAGCACCGTTTGTCACGTTGACATCTACATAGGTTGTTCCGATTTCGGCAGTGATACGGCCTTCTGGTGAGCCTGTACCACGGATTTCCTGTCCTACGTTATCTGGTAGCGGTAGAGTGACATTATTACCCCCAGCGATGCCGAGGGTATTGCCTGTCAATGTCAGCCTTGGTTCAGGCTTTTGATTCAGAGTTTTAACATCCCGACCGACCGCTTGAGCAAATTCCTCTAAATTGCTCATGGCAATCACGCTTTCGCTGCATTATACGTTGCTAACAGGTCAACATTGGCAAACTCGTCAATACGACGGCCGAGGTCAGCCAATTTTTGAACGACTGCACCTTCAGTATCACCACTCATGCCTGCGATCATCGTAGCAATCTCTTTAAGCGTATCAAGATTTTCAGGCACTCCATCACCTAAAATCTCAGCTTTCACTGCGGTTTTAGCTTGTTCAATGGCTTGCATTAAAGTAGCATTGTCAATCTTCGTATCGACCAACTGCTTCATTGTCTTGTTATCCGCTCCTAATGCTTGAGCAAATGCAATCAATTTACTTGTATCCATAATTTTCTATACCTTTCCAAGATTATAGTACATGAGTAAGTCAGGGATTTCCTGACATGCTCCACCTTCGCTTGCAGGTCTTTCTGCAAGCTGTTTTTTTACTTCTTCTGCGATATCCAGCTCCTTGAGAGCATGGACTTCCTCTGTGACCAATTCCTTATCTGAAGCTACTATCTTGATGTGGGTTTCTTTGTCACTCGGGAAAATATACCCACCAGCGCTAATCTCTAAGCGGTATTTACCGATTGGCAAGATAGTGTCCAGATTAAATTTCACGCTTGAGTTCGTGACAACTACCTTCTTCTTCCATTGGTACTTGCCCATGGTCAGACTAACGACCGCCACCTCCCCATTAAGAGAGGGGACGGCTCGATAATCTTCGTCTAAGAGGACAAATCCAAATGTAGAAGCTACATCACCCTGTTTAATGAGGTAACCGCCATCAAATTGAGCAAGATTGGTCGTAT
>NZ_JALDUM010000005.1:0-49951 GCF_023109515.1 Streptococcus mitis | reverse complement strand
CTGAGAAAGTCAGACGATAGGCACCGTAGTAGACCGCTAAGACCTGCTCCTCTTTTTGGACAAGGTCTTTGTCAATCGCTGGCATAACCGAATTAGCAGGCGCAAGATGAACGTGGCCACCATAAAATGTAGGCTTATTCACTACCACAGTCACATCTGTTTTGCCGTAAGGTGTACAGGTAGCTGACCAGCTTATAACGTATTTCTTACCAATTTCAAAACCCTCTCCATTATGACCGACCTCAACAAAATCCGTTCCATAACTAATTTTCTTGGCTGTTCCACCGTTCAAACGGTTCTTGTTGTACTGGGTATTTCCGTCACCACCAATTAGGCTCGCATTGACCCTTGCAGTCTCACTGACCTGCTCCAGTTTCTTACTCAGTTCAGCAATTGAGTCCGCACCACTCATCAACTCTTCACGGATTAGCTTCACGAACCCAGGACGCTCTTTCTCCATTTCTTCATGGATCTTGGTTTCCATTTCTTCAGCATTTGCTTTGTATTTTTCAATTGCATCATCAATCGCTTTTTTATGCTTTTCAAACTCTGCTTCAAAGGCTGCATCTGCTGCGTCTATCTGCGCTTGGATTTTTGCTTCAATGCCATCTTGTTGCTTAATCTGCTTGGTAATCGTCCCCTCGTAAGAATACTGAGTATCGTTTCCAGCTTTACTATCTGCGCTGATGCGACCTCTTAAACCGCCTTTAAACGTAAAGCTCTGGCTTAACACGGGCACTTTAAAGGTTTCTTTCTTATTGGTCTGAATGGTTACCCACTGCCCAACCTCAAGCAGTAAATGCCCTTGGTAGTTGAGATTATAAGGATAGTAAGTCAGGTTTTTCAGTTTGTAATACAGGTCATTTAAAGCGCTCTGGGTCATGAAGACATTATCCAGTTCCAAAGACCGACCGGTCTTCATACCGACCGTCAGAGACTTCTTATCTGTCTTACAAGTGATACCAGCTATCTGATACTCAATCTCACTCTTGGTTAAACCATGCAGAAAGTAACTATCTGCGTTGATCGTGATATTTGACTCAGTTAAATCACGGATTTCCATCTTACCTTCTCGGTTAAAAAAACAAGACATCCCAATCATCTGAGTCATAGCGCTCAGCATATCCCTAAAGGAAAGTTTCTTGCCCTCAGGAACTTGCTCAATATGATAACGCATAGCACTGATTCCGAAATAGTCATTCGCTAACTCAATGCCTGTTTTCAGGCAGATTTCCTGAATAACCTCTCGGACTTCAGCTGGAAAATGCAAGTCCGTCACATACTCACGATTGAGCTTAAACATACCGTCCATAAGCTCAAGTGTGGTTGTGTTTCGGTTTCGGTCAATCTCAATATCGTTGATGAAGTATTCCCCCATCTTGACCCACTGATAGGTATTCCCAACCAGTAGACCAATCTCAGGGTGTAGGATATCCAGTTTATTGAACGTGGTAATGATACTGGTAAAGGTAATCTTACCGCTACCAGCACACGTTCCACCAGGCTTGTATGTATCGCCCTTGATGTAGCCATACTCAAAACCAGCCTCTTTGATATCCCGCGAAGTATAATCACCAACACGAATAGCCAGCGTCCTTTCCTTGGCAAACATGGCTCTGTCAAATTGTCGTCTAGTTAAAGCATCCATTTTCTTACCTCTCTACTAGATTAAACTTAGCGCCAGACCAAGGTTTTAACTTCTCAGTAAAGGTATAGCTAGGAGCTGTCCTATCACCAACATAGAAAGTCTTTGTGACTTGCCCATCCATGGGGTCTGGATAAGATACCTCAACAAATTTAGATGAAACAGCACTTAAAAGCTGACTCATTTCTTCTTGAGTCAGCATGCCCCATTCACAGTCTAGTTTGCGTTTGGTCGTGATACGGTCACGCACCATGTCTCCATTGGCGTTACGCCCTGTTTCTCCATCGATATCTTGAATACCGACCTGAAAAGATTTGGGAGGCTTCACAGCCACCCCATTGATTGTCAATTGTGCCATTTAACCTCCTAAATCTTGAGCAAGGTTTGACCTGCTCGTTCATGTTCCTTGTTGATTTCTTGGATTGCTACCCGTCCGAACTCATGGCCTGCTATTTGGATAACGATGTCGCCAGCCGGTAATGAATAACCTGTAGGTGCATTGTTAACAGGCATTCTTTCGGCCAATTTTTGAGCCAAGATAGAAATCCAACCTGTATTCCGTTCAAGAGGCATTACTGCTTCTTGACCAGCTTCACCGACCCCGATGATGCTAGGAGAGTTGAATACACCACCTCGTGCATACCAATCTACAGAGAATGATGGAATTCTAGGAGGCATCAAACTAAAGCTACCAGATATATCAAAGTGAGGGAGTTTGATTTTTGGCAAGCTCCAATCAAAGTTAAAGAAGCTTTTTAGTTTATCGATACCACTTTTAACGATGTTTTTGGCATTATCCATTGCATCATTAAACAGATTCTTAAACCAGTTGGGGATTTCTTTCAAGGCATCTTGCATGTCTTTCCATCTATCGCCAAACCATGAACCGATTTTTTGGAAAGGATTCTGAGTTTTCTCTTTTGCACTCTCAAATTTCTCGCCAAACCATGTATCAGCTTCTTTTACTCCATCTTTGATATCATTCCAACGGTCACCGAACCAAGAGCCAACTTTTTCAAAAGCTGAGTTCACTTTATCCCTACCAGATTGGAATTTATCGCCAAGCCAAGTGTTTGCTTCAGCAAGCGCGTCTTTAGATTCGTTCCAACGGTCACCGAACCATGAACCCAACTTGCTAAATGTATTGCTTATTGCATCCCAGCCTTGCTTGAATTTATCACCTAACCAAGTATTTGCATCTGAAAGGGCATTGGTAACATCAGTCCATTTTTCTCCAAACCAAGAGCCTAAGTTGCCAAATATATTTCCAATAGCGTCCCAGCCCTCTTGAAATTTTTCTCCCAGCCATGAGCCAATCTCTGCTAACGCATTTGTCACATCCGCCCATCTATCACCAAACCATGAACCTAGATTACTGAAGATGTTAACGATAGCGTCCCATGCACCCTGGAACTTTTCTCCAAACCAAGACCCGATACCAGAAAAGATAGCTACAATTGCGTCCCAAATACTTTTGAATATTGCGACAACAACGTCCCAAAGAAGTTTCAATACACCAGATACAAGATCAATAATGCCACTAAATACGCTAACTACTATATCTTTTAATCCGCCAAATATACTCAAAAATCCTTCTTTGATTTTTTCGCCATCTCCAGTTAAAAGTCCTGTAAGTACATCAAATACCCCTTTGATGATATCAGCAATACCACCAATCACATCAGAGATAGTGTTAAATAAAACACGCCAAACTTCTCCTATGTATTCAATTGCAGGGGCTAGCACAACCGTTAACTTTTCTACAATAAAGGAAATGACTGGGCCGAAAACTTCATTTATCGCTTTAGAAAAGTCGGCAAAACTTCCAATCATGCCACCTATTTTTTCTAAAGCTGGTTCAATATGGTTTTTGATTGTATCGGCGAAACCGTGTCCTATCTTTTCAAGAACAGGTTGAATATTATCATTCCACCCATTAACAAAAGCACCAACTACATCTGACATCAAGGCAGAACTTGATTCAAACAAAGGTTTTATATGCTCATCATATACTTGATTAACACTTTCAAAAAGCTTCTTCATAGAGCTTGATAAAGCTTGAGCAATAGGCTCTACAGCTTTAAAAAGACCCGTAAACATTTCTGTTATGCCAGCCTGATTTTCGGTGATAGTCTCTTCAATAGCACCGATAATATCTCTTGTGTATTTAGCGGTGACTTCTTGCACGCCCATAAAAGCGTATGTAAAGGCGCTGATTAACCCTGCGCCCATATTTGTAGCAGGTTCACTTGTAATTGAATCATAGAAGATTTGTCCGATACTCTGGGCAATATTTCCGACGCTTTCAACGATTTCCCCACCGATATCAAACATACGGATTAACCATGCTTTGATATCTAGCTTCGTTTCATTAAGTGATTTATTCAGACTTTCAGCGATAAAGACGGCAATACCCATGATTACGTTAGCGAGAGCGCCTGTTGTTTGTCCCAAAGCAAAAGCTAGTTTTTCTCCAAACCTTGCTGCTGCTTGTAAAATCGTACCATCTTCAAAGATATCTTTAATAGATTGCCAGATACCTTGTAGTGCATTCTTTAATCTTTCAATACTATCCCATCTAAATGATAGAGAGAAACCTTTTTTAAATAAGTCCCAAAGTTTTTTTAGGTAGTCAAACAATCCTTTTAACTTATCTCCAAGACCATCGAAAATGCTCTTGAATTGGTTATCCATGTCGGTCAACTCGACTTCTGGCAAGATGTCTTTGAAAGGTCCGCCACCGCCTCCCTTTCCTTTACCACCTTTACCTCCGCCACCGCCTCCAGAACCGCCTGCGTCGTCGTCTTTTGGTTTTTGCAAGATATTAATCTCATCAAATCCCATTAGACCAAGCAATTCTTTAGCAGCCTTCTTAGCGTTTTTGGCTGAGTCTCCAAGATTATCAGCAAGTCCTCCTGCTGAATCTCCAGCGTCGTCCACTGCATCAGCAAGGTCTCCTGCTCCGCCTGCAGCATCTTTCATGGCATTACCCATGTCTCCAACTGCTCCACCGACACCATCTTTTACCGTAGCTTTCTTGTTAAACATTAAAGCAATAAACTCAGCGAGTTTAGCAGTAACATTCTTCAATACCATAGCAAAAGAGTTCAAGACAGGCATGATTGCATTGATAATCGGTAACATAGCATTACCCAAATTCAATGCACTATCTTTCATCAACGACTTAAATAAGCTGATACTTCCGTTGACTGAGTTGGATAAGGTATCTCCATACTTGGCTGTAGCCTGTTCCAGAATAGCCATAAGGCGGATTTGTTGCTGGGTTTGATAGTCTAATTGTTGCCAGCTCTGACCGTTTGCGAACTTCTTAAAGGCTTCAGTGGATTCAATCATAGCAACTCCAACGTTGATTCCTAGGTCCTCAATTGCTTCGGTGTTACCTAGTAAACCAGAGCGAATCCGCTCCATAACGTCTGTAATGCTACGCCCTGAACCTTCAGCAACAACTGCAGATGTTTGCAACATCTTAGCGGTATAAGCACTTAGCTTGTTAGTATCTTTGATAAATCCAGAAAATAGGTTTGAGTAGACTGCACCGTAGTTGGTCGCCTCACCCACACCCATATTCATAGCGTTAGCGTTATCGTTAACCCATTTTAAGAAAGATTGCGAACTCTCGCCCATCTGTCGCTTGATTTGGTTCATAGACGCTGATACTTCAAGAGCCGTCTGCGCTGAATACATCCCAACATCAAGCAATTTCTTACCAAGGATTGCAAAACCAGCGAACTTGGCTAGCTTACCAAACGCACTACCGATAGAATTCGACTGTTCACGAACTTTGGCAGTGGCATTTTTCACTTGGTCAGATGTTCCTTTGACCTGATTCTCGACTTCTTTCATCTTCTTCCTGAAAGGCGCTATCTCTGCGTCAATCATTACTTTTAATTCATCAAGCGTTGCCATTTAATTCCTCCTTTCTCTTGTGATTATGTCTTTCTGCAAATTCACGCATTCGTTCCTTATGCAGCAAAAACGCTTGTCTCTGTCGTTCCTGTTCTACCGCTTGCTGTTCTTCTACAAATAACTCAGGCGCATATTCCCAGAACTCAAAAACCTTGGCATCTTTGGATAACAATAAGGAAATGTGGTTGGATATCATCTGCGAAAGTCTATAAGATTCAATAATCTTCTCTTTACGCTCTTGGGTTTTGACACGGTTGTAGCTTTCTATCATTTCCCTGATTTCAAGCACCGTCAAATCCCAAAAATCAAGAGGCTTACCTCCGATGTCCAAAAACATAGGGTAAAGCCTCTCAATAATCTGCGTTACTGTTAAGATTACTCGACTACTGTCATTTTCTTCTTGGAAGTTTTCTTGTCCTTGCTTCCTCGTGGAGTAAAACCCGATACTTCAAAGAGTGGCATTAAAACCTCTGACATGAAGGTTGTTTGGTCTCCACCGTTGTCCACGTATTCATCGTATAGATTGTAGACATCCTCAAAGGAATACCCATGTTCATACTGCTGCAAGGCTCCATGAACTAACAACAACATAACTTTCAAAGGCGGTAAAGTGAATTCTTCACCAGCTTCAGGCATAAAAATCTTTAACAAGTTCATGCCGATTTTTTCTTCCACAGTTGCAGCTTGATGAGATGTCAAACGTAGCTTCAACTCTTTTTCATCAGTAACTTTCCAAGTTGTGTATTTTAACGCCATTTAATTAACCTCCAAGACCGTCTACAAATTCCAACTCTGACTGCAAAGCAATTTTAAGGGTAAACTCGATAACGGCATTGACACCGCCACCACCAAGCTTAACAGATACTTGACCTTCAAAATGAACTTTAGTGTTGTCTGGGTAAGTTTGTTCAAAGAAGAGTTTCGTCTTGTTGTCTGCCGCTTTACGCAATACGCGATAAGGTGCGGTTTCTCCGTCGTTCTTATAAGCGAATTTGTACTCCAATTCCCCTGCGTCGCCAATACCGAATTCATACTTTTTAACTTTGTCTTCAAGAGTAGTGTTCTCTACTTTTTCAGGCTCAATACCAAACTCTGGTACTTCTTTCAACCCAGCAAGTTTAGTATAAGTTCCTTTAGCTGTACCATAAGCTAACGTAATTCCATTTGCTAACATGTTTAATTCTCCATTCTAAATTGAAAAACAAGCTCTGAGTGTAAGTCAACGACACCTTCAAAACGCATGACCTTATGTCTCAAATGAGACGGATCTGGTACGTCTTGGCAGTCGGTTCTTCGCAAACCTAAAGACTCAAAAATCTGATTGATTTTAACAGCTAACTCACTAGTGCTAGTATCATCAAAAATATCCACCTTATAGCGGATAGAGGATTTCTGTTCCTGGTCATCGAACCATTCACCCGGCTTGTTCTGTTCTTCCAAAAAAATAACGATTGGGAAAGTCTCCCAATCGCTAGGATACGTATCAGTCACATTATCTGCGACCTTTTGCAATTCTTTGTAAATAACAGGCTTTATATTGATCATTATAATTGTTCTCTTATCTTTCTACGGACATAATTCGAAATATTCTTAGACACACGCTCTTGATTGTCTCTCAAAGCTGGATAAAGATAAGGCTGGGCAGGTTGACCATACATCTTGTAGAACTCCCCAATTTTTTGAAAATGGTAAGGTCCTACATCGATTTGGTCTTCATGCACATACCAAGGACTAGACCTGTAAGACACGCTAACCTCTGGGGAGATACCCGAATGGCTAGCTTGTCCTTTTGGTCCTGTTCCAAACTCAACATAAGGAGCGTAGTGCAGATTGGTGTAAACCTCTGCTATAGCCTTATCTCCGTCCATTTTGACCCTAGTTTTGATACTGTTTCTAAGTTCTCCATTGTTACCTGGCGCTAATCTCTTAGCGTCTGCTTGGACAATGGTTTTAGCTGCATGATGAACCGCTTTTGAAACAATATCTCGTTGTGTAACATCTGATAGCCTTCTGAACTTAGCTATAAGTCTATCTGCCCCTAGTAGCTCTGACACGCTCTAACTCCAAAACTTGATGATGTGTGTAGACCTTTTTAGAAATAACCCTGTGAGTCACTTCTGTCTGGCTATCGATACACACACCATCCTTTACTTTGATAGTAGCTGACTTGTTGGCGTTTGCGTTCAAAATATCATTGACACGCTCGCCATACAATTCAGATTGTAACTTGCTACTAGCTGGCCACAATTCAAGACGGACTGTCTCAGCTTCCTTGGCATATCCTTCTTTTGCGACACCTTCCTCTGTGACAGTCTTTTCAAAACGTCGCATTGGATAAGGTTTCAGTCTACTCTGCTTCAAAAACATGGCCTGCCACCCTTGCTAGTCTGTGCATGCGTATACGCTGTAAAAGACCCGTAGACAGGCCGTTTTCTCCGTAGACTACTGCTATACCGCCCTCGGTTCTAGAATGCTCTCCTTCCGCTCCTGAGCGGTTGTGGATCTCGATAGCAACCTCAGGTATTAAAAGACTTAAAGCAGGTGTCAAAGATGTGCGATTAGTCTCTGACAAGATAAGATTTGTAGCCCTCGTTTGGAGCAACATGAGAAGCTGAGTATCTTCTTCGCCTGTTAATTTCTTCAGCAACTCTATAGACATATCAATCCTCTTCTAAGAACTCAGGTTCAGGGAGGATTTCCTCAAGAACATCTGAGATAGTAACGCCATTGCTGGCAAAATTGTTAGCCAATTCAGCATAGCGTTTCTCAGTAATCTCAAGTTCCTCCCCTGTCAGTCGTTTCACGTTTGATTTCCAATCATAGAAATCTTGTTTGATTTTAAATTTCACTTTTTAAATCCTCCAACACCTCTACAATTTCGGCTTTTGATAACTTATAGGCCCCAGCTAAGCCAGCTTCTTTAGCTAGATTCTTCAACTCTTCTAGAGTCTTATTCTCTAAATCAGAATACTGGCTAGCTTGTTCCTCTTGGATATAATGACGTCGTAGCAATAAGCTCATATCATCACCTCTTACTCACCGAATTTTACAACTCGTGTAGGGTCGTATAGGTAAACACCATAGTGTTCATCACCGGTGATAACCGTTGTCTTTTTAATGATATCACGGTCTGTTTCGATAGCTACGTCACGTTTTAGCAAGATGACAAAAGCTCCATATTTGTTGGCGTCGTCTGTTTGAGTTTGGCTAGGAGACACTTTGACAAGGAAGCCTTTACCTTCTTCAACTTTTCTAGAGCGTACAATTTGCACACCAGCTGCTTCACCAAAGGTTCCAGAAACAACCATATCTGCGCCAAGTTCTGAACCTTTAGTCCATTCTTTTGCTACGTCAGTTTTTAGCTTGCTAGCATCTTTAGGATTGATAATAGCAACATATCGCGCATCTTCTTCGTCATCAAAAATTTCAAGGGCTTTATCAATAGTTGCAAGAGTTGTTGGAGCTTCTGAGACGTGCTGAGTTGCAGTTTTAGCAACTTCTACAAGGTCGTTATCAATCTTATTAGCAATAGCCAAACCAAGTTGGTAAGCCGCTTGACCTAGTGGGTCGCCATGAGCTGACAAAAGAGTTTCATCGGTAATTTCATAACCTTTACCAGCCTTTTTGATGGTCATAGTGGCCTTTTTAGTAGTCAATTGGTCTAGTGGAATGGCTTGACCTTCTCCGACCTCAGTCGCATCTCCTGCATACTCCCATGCTGGAACTGTTAGAGTGTTCCCTGGTTGTCCTTCAAGTTCTGTTTCCACATAGGCAAGTGGAGTGAATTTAATCAATTTAGGTAGTTTAGCGGAAACCATGTCCGCCATTACTTCTGGGTTAACCATAGTGGCTAATTTAGTTTGTCCTACTGTCATTTATTTTAACCTTTCAATTTCTTATAGAGTTCTGGGTTCTTTTGATAGAGTTCGTTTCGACTCTGATAACCCATACGAGCGAATTCTTCTTTTGTGATACCGTCGCTGTCAACTGGCGCTTGCTTCATTGGAGAGCTGCCTTTTAGCTTTTCTTGTACGCCTTTTTGCACGGCTTGTTCCCATGATTTCTGCAATACAGCGACAGATTCAGATACCGTCTCTGCGCTTGTCAAATCAACTACATTTACTAACTCAACAGGTAAGTCACGTTCACTTAACATTGCTTTAGCTTCTGCGGTCAATTCCTTGCGAGCAATAGCCTTTTCACGGTCAGCAAGTTCTTGCTCTCGCTGATCCAACTGATATTTCTGTTTCTCATCAGCATTCATCTTAGCAAGTTTCTTAGCTTCGTTCTCTTTGGCTTCTTGTTCAGCTTCCCATTTAGAGCGCTCGGCAGATAGCATCTTACCAATTTCAGCACGAGTGAAAGTTCGTTCGTGCTTTTCTTCCTGCACCGTATCAACATTTTCTTGAGTGTCGACAGTCTCAGTTGATTCAGTAGATACAGTTGCATTGATTTCTTCTGACATAATTGTCCTCCAGCGATTACGTCGCCACTCGATAATCTCGCTTTACGTCCGGCGACGGAACAGTACAGCTTTTAACGTCATCGGTACAGTTTGGACAATATAAAAACCGTACGGGATTCCATACGGTTAAGTTTTATAATTCGATTCCTTCGATTTCTGATCGAACTTCCATCCAGTATAAATACTGACCCATGGCGCACTTTTGATTTTTTAAAACTTCAATTGAGCATTTTGGCTCAAAATTGAGCGTACCAGCTTCGTATTTGATAACCATTTTATGTAATTTTGTATATTTATCCTTAAGCGCATTGTATTCATCGATAAAACGTCTTTGCCAATCTTCCATTTTTTCTATTCCTTTCTTCAATTCACTAATTTATAGTAATTTATAGCGGTTTATTCCTGCCAGTCAAGATGTCGGATCACCTACTTTCTATTTCTGAAACCTGTTAAAATCGCAAGAATAGTTCCTACAATTAAAACAAATAGCCAAAAGAATACCAACCACCCAAAGGCGATTGATACCCAATCCCAGATAAACATATCTTTACTCCTCTACTTCTTCGTAAGTTTCTGCAAAAATATCAGGCTTGCACGGATAAAATTCACCTTGAACTCCTTTAATGATATAATCCCCTTCAGTCGCAATCATCAAGCCTTCAAGCGTTTCGATTTTTAAAAGGGGATTGCTTAAATCAGCGTAGTCAATCCGTACTGGATCTAATCCAAAATCACATAGCTCATCTATAGCTTCTTCTGTATCTAAAAACTGTACAGCTTCAATCACTACTGGCTTCTTACGATATTTCATCTGCTTTGTCCCTTCCTTTTAAGTTTCTATAAGGATAACTTCGCAAGCTACCACTGAAATTCTTTTTACTTCAACATCACAATCAATAAAATCCTCGGGATAACCTCCTTCTAAATCTTTATCGTTGTGACAAACCGAGATACAGCATTCTTTATCAATTGTTTTACAAAGTTCTTTGACTTTCATTTTCTACTCCTTTTCCCCGTCTTTCGCAACATACTTGCTATACCACTCTTTATAAGTCATATCGGCAGGCACGTACTCAACTTTACCTGTAACTGGGTTCCTTGCCCTACGCTTCAACTTGTCGTAGTCTGCTTCATCGTCGTGCGCTACGGTAGTAGACCTACACCAAGGGTGCATAGGCGGACAATTGACACCAGGGACAGCCTTATCCCTATCATAAACCTGATTGTCATGTTCTTGGCAAATGCGTGATGTACGCTTGTCTAAGACGGCCACAAATATATACTTCTCTATATCGGCTTCCTCATAACTGAGTAGTTCCATCTGGTTATGAAAAAAGGCTGATTCTGTCCGAACCAAACGCCTTGCATCGTTCTGCCCCACATTGAACCGCTCAGCAATTGCTTGTGCAGTTCCTCGTGTATCTCGACCTGTCATGAGGCTCATGAGTAGTTCATCTTTTATGCTTGAAGTAAGCTTTCCTGTATTCTTCCAGATGTTTGTTGAGTACGTGCTTCCATCTCCTACCCAACTAAAAGACTGTAGATGTTTTATCTCGCTCTCAGGAAGCCCAGAAAAGCCATATGCTAGCCCTGTCTGCTGTTGCAGGTCAAAGGTAGCCTTGTGGTAGCTATCCTTCATCAGGTCGCTATAAAAGGCATCTGAGCCTGTCTTCTCTGAATGATAGATAGATTCACGCATACGGTCTAAATCGTCGCTCAAACGTTCTAGGCGCTTCATACGGAAAGAATAAGCTGGACTGTCTAAGTCAGCCAGTAGCCTTTGGATATTCGGGTCATTCGGTCTAGCTTCAAGTACCTTACGAAGTTCATTCAGGTCTTTCTTGTCTTTCATGTTCTTCAAGACTTGTCTAGCATCCACCTGACTTAAACCATAATCACGTTGGAACTTATCAAAAATCTTATTGATTTCCTTATCCAAGTAAGTCTTAGCTTCTTGATAGACCTTATCGAACTGGTCTGCCTGCTTTTCGGCCTTGTCCATCTGCTGGTAAATCAGATTGGCTTTCCTCTTCGCCCAATACTCCTGATTCTTCATCCTCTACCTCGTCTTCGGGTTTCGTGTTGTCTTGGTTGAACACTGGCATGCGTTCCATGTTCTTCTCTTTCTCCTCTTCCAAGGCTTCCAGCTCAGCGTCAGGGTCTTCCACAAACGGCAAGAGAGAAATAAGCTGCCTGTTGGTCACTTTGCCTTCCAAGTTGTTCACAATCTGAGAGATTTCCAGTAAGTTCTTAGGCAAGCCACGGCTAAACTGCGGAACGATTGAGTGCGCTTCTAGTGCAACCTGTTTAAGTCCTAGATAGTGAGCAAAAATCGCAATCCGCTGTCTTAATCCACGCTTGTAGTTCGCTTCCTTGGTTTTAGTAATCATCTCAAGGCCCATCAGCTTGAATTCCATGGCTACGCCCGATGTGTTCCCTGCGAAATTCTCATCAGTCAAGTTAGGCACATGGCTGAATGTGTAGATATCCTCCTTCAAAGCCGTACGCAAGATTTCAGTAGCACTTTCGTCCAGCGTGTTCTTCAAGAACTCCGCTCTTGCACTATCGCCGGGTAACTCCAAAAGACCTTCTTCAGAAAGAATCTTCATCGCTACCTTAGCATCTTCTGGCGTGTCTGCTAACTGCGTACCATACAAGACAAGGATAGACTCTACTGCCTGCTCCTTGTCATTGACTCGGTTACCCATCAAAGAATTATAAGCGTCTATCAAGCTGATTTGTTGCTCATAGTCTCCAATTGCAAAGTGATTGTTGCGATACTCGATAATCGGGATTTGGCCAAGATTGTGAGGTGTTGCCTCTTCAATCTGCGATGTTCCTGAATCTGTACTTATCAGCACCATGTGATAGTGCAGATTTTCGGTAAAGACTTCTGCCTGATACTTAGTAGTATCTTTCGTATCATCTTTCACTTGATAGTAGTAGACCGCAAACAAAGGCTTCCGCTCAATGCTATCATCGTAGACCATGAAAGTATTCTCTGGGTCAATACTAGTTGAATCCAACTCAGTCAATCCCTCTTTGGCATAGATGTATTCATAAGCACGACCATAGATAGCCATATTCAAAGCATTCTGCGCATCTACTTGGTCAATCTCAGCGCCATCAAAAGCTGTAAGTAGTTCATCGATATCACCTTCAGCAGTGTTATTGTACTTGATAGGATTGCCCATAAAATAGCCCGTAGCCGTGTCTGCGATATCCTTGGCATGATTAGCTACCGTCTTATAATTTGGTGCGTTCTCGTTGCGTCTCTTGTGCTCTAAGATAGCATGCTCACCCAAGTAGTAGCTTTTTAAATTCTTCAAACGTGAGCCTTCAGTGCTATGCTTCGTTATCAATTTGTAAATCAGATCTTTCTTCAAAGAACCCTCATCATATCCATCTCGTGGATAGGTTAAATATTGGTACATGTCTTTCCTCTCTATAGACCATAATCAGAACGTCTGCGGACGGTTGCTTTCCCACCTTCGATACATTGAAGGCTGTAACGTAAAGCATCCATCAAGTGGTTGTTTTTATCTTCTGGCTTGTTCAACCAATTACCTTCTTTGTCACGCTGGTAGCAGTAACTATAAAATTCATCCATGATATGTTCACAATTCGGATGTACATAAATAGCGTATCCTTGCAATTTGGATACGCCAGCCATAATACTATCCTTACCTTTACGACTCTCTTTAATTCGAGTTATACCATGTTCTGACCTTAATTCCTCAATCAGTCTTAATTCAGCGCTATCTGCAATGATTTGTGAGCGTTGATAACCTTTGTCTTTTATCATCTTCGCAACTTCTTTGGTTATCAACCCGACTTTATACGCCTCATCAAATACATAAATTTCTTTCGTCGTGTCATTTATCAACGAACAACACAAAGCGGTTGGGTCATGAGTAAAACCAAAGTCAAGACCGATACATAATTTATTGGCTGAATCTTGTAGTAGTTCATCTTTATCGAACTCCTTGACAGTCACGTTTTCATAGATTAGACCTTCAGCAACTCCCCATTCGCCATCACAAACGATTCTAGCCCGTCTTGGGTTCGTATGATACAAATCCTCATAGCGTTTGATATCGACTTCATCCAGCCACTCATTACATTTATAAGTAGTCGTGAGCGATAGCGTATCAGCCCGTCTCGTCTCTTCGTCAAAAAAGACACGTTTGAGCCAGTGCCTCTCGTTCCACGGATTAAATGTGACTGTGATCTGTTTAAAGAAATCAGGTACGTCTAAGCTACCACGGATTGACTCGACTACTGTACTGAACTTGTCTTCAGTCTCAATTTGGTACGCTTCCTCAAACCAGGCCCAACAAAGGATACCAACGTCAACTGTAATAGATGTGATTTTAAGTTCATCATCCAAACCACGGAACAGAATCTTTTGGCCAGTCGCTTTTATAGTTATCTCAGGCAAAGACTCGTTAAATTTAAACAAATGAGTCACGCCCAACACATTACACGCCCATTTAAAATCCGTATAGGTAGATTGCTTATTTGTATTCGAATATCTACGAATAACAAGTAAGTTTGCCCATGGATATTTCAAAAGACGGACAACGTAATTTAATGCAGTTGTCTTGGACTTCTTCGAACCACGGGACCCTTTGACTACACGATAAAGATTTCTTGAGCGCCAAAATTGTCCGTACCCAGCTCCTACTGTCTTAGGTAGGTCAACAACAATATCGTTCTGTTTAATCTGGTATGCCTGACTCATTCGCAAACACCACCGTTCCAGAAACGTCTGCCTCTACTTTGTCTGTCCAAAGCCTATGCCGTTTTCCTAAAAGTTCGGCTGCTTTGATTCTATCTTTTGCTCCGACATCAATATCCGTAATCGTTTGACCTAATTCTCCTATGCTTATCAGGGTCTGTTCTTGCGTCTCTCCTCGCATTACTGAGGTTAGATAACTAAGAACCTCTTGCTGGTCTGCAATTTTTTCAGAATCAAGTTGTTTCAGTCGTTCATCTATATAGCTTTTAATCTTAGGATTCTTTAGTAACTTATGCCCTTCAACGCCTGCCACTCTATCACTAGAAACACGATAACCTGCTTTTTTATAAGCTTCCGTCGCATTACCTGAGATGATGTACTCATCTGCAAATCTCTTTTGTTTTATTCTCAATCCACTCAATTTTCCATCACCACCTTTTTCAAATAATCAAAAAAGCCACACGATGTGCGACCTTTTTAAGACCTCTCACAGGCTTTGCAGGAATCGAACCCACGATAACAGTTTTGGAGACTGTTGTGTTACCGCTACACTAAAAACCTCTTTTACTTTAAAATGCAAGGCGACTACAACCTTGCGTGTTAATTAGAAATCAATTTTCTGATTTATTTTTTTGTAGTCATTACAACCTCTGAGGGAATCAAACCCTCTAGCTTATAACTTACCTAGGATATAAGTAGCTACGCAATCATGCAAGGTCCAGTCGCTTCTGCAACCATTTTTTAAGTTAATGAGTGATATATGAATGCTAAGCCTACTGCCTACCCCATTCTGGGACACAAACACTCAAAAGGCGATGTCCGGATTCGAACCGAAAAAATACATAGGAGAGAAAATCACTTTACACCTGTCACCGCCATGTGAGGCCGAAGCCTCGGAAATAAAATGAAAAAATAAGGAGTTATCAGTGCGCTTACCGCCTTCAGCTGATAATACTATTTTATCATTTAAAGGTTTCAATTTTGTTTAATCTGTTTACTTCTTTTAGCAATATTTTCGAAGGCCGATTTTCTAATATTATAGATAGTCCCTCGACTACATCCCAACTTATTCTCTACCTCGCTCCACGTTAATCCGTCGATGAAGAATAGTCGCATCACAATATTTTCTAACGGATCATCAAGAGATTCAATCAACTGAACTAACTCATCTCGTTCACGATATAGTTTTTTAATCTCTTCGTATAATTGTTCAGACCTGTCAATAATAGATATATTCAATTCTTCAGACTGGTTCTTATTGCTTTTTGACTTCGGCATACTATCGAACGTCTGTCCTTTTAAAACGCCTGAACGTAGACTGATATATTCTTGATGTTTCGATTTAGCTTTTATATCGATATATGGCAAGGCTTTTAATCTCTGTTTAATATCTATTGTCAATCATACACCTCGATTCCAAAGAATTGGCAGATGTCTTCTGCCTCACATTCGGAAATTTCCAAACCTCTCTCCCAACAACTTATGATTGTTGAAGAATACCCTAAATGCTTTGCTAATTCTGTACGAGTAAGACCTTGCTCCAAACGTTTTTCTTTCAAAAGCGCATTAAGATTTCCAATCTCACACTTCTTGAATAAGACATCTTTATCCAATCCTAACTCTTTTGACAGACGTTCTTTCTGACGATCGCTTGGTATCAGACCTCGTTCCCAATTTGAAAATGTCCTTGGACTAATACCAAATTTCTTTGAAGCTTTTCTCAAAGATAGACCTTTACCAATTCGCCACAATCTGATCTGTTCTGAAAAAAATTTACTATCCTTCACGTTCCATCTCCTCGATCAGCCAGTCAAGGTTCTTTCTGGCTTTCTTCAGGTCTTCAAGACCGTTTTTCTTCTGAAATCGCAATTGATACTTCAAGGCATTTCCAAGATAAAAGCCTTTCAGCTGTTCTGGTGTCATGAAATTCCTTAAAGCATCGATAGATTCCATGCCAAATCTGCCTTGGTAGTGGTTTGGGTTGTTGATGTTGTCAATTATTTCTGGGTTCATTTGATAGCCTCCAAAAGTTCTGTATTTTCGTAGACGTTGCCGATGATTTCGTTTTCGTCCGTCTCTGACCACAAATAGCTAGCTAATTGCTCGCAATCATTCATAATCAGCCAAGCTCCCTCAATCATGATTACAACACCTGTGATTGTTTCATTTTCCGTTATTGGCTGGGTTCGTACTTGTCTAACTATATCCCCCTCAAAGATTTCCTTGCCGTTCTTATCTTTAAATCCTGTTGATTGCATGAGATATTCGTCATCAATCGACCATCCTTTTAAATTATTGCAGGTAAGCTTTTTACTATCATTCGCATAGACATTGCCATTCCAGATAATCAATTCGTCATTAACAAACATCTTTTGTCCGTGCTTATCCCACGCTCTATATTTCGGTATCATACCAAATCCTCCTATTCCTTTTTAAAATAATTTTATTTGTTTTTCATAATCATTGAGTCTCTGTTTAGCAAGATTAAAGATGTCTCTATCTAACTCGCAACCGACATATTCAAAACCTAATTCTTGACAAGCAATTAAGCTACTTGCTGAACCAACATGAGTATCAAGAATCTTGTCTCCTTCTTTTGCGTAAGTTTGAAGTAACCAAAGATAAAGACTTATCGGTTTTTGTGTCGGATGGATTCTAACCTCATTTAAGGCCTTATTCCCTTGTTGTATATGACCTTCAGATATCGACTTTCCTTGCATCATACCATTCCACATATAGCGAAACAGCCGTATACTATCATGTAAGCTGCAGTACGCTATCTCACAATCTGAGAAACTTGACTTGCCATTAACTTTGTCCCACACGATACGGCCAGGCCCGAAAGAGTAGTCGAAGTAGTTCACACCCCAAATGATTTGATTTTTTGAAACTCTAAATAACTCATCAAAATAATCTCTATTTGGAATTTTCCACTCTGATGTTTTGCCATACAGTCTATTGACGCCAATCGGACTGACTTTTCGACCATAGTATTCTCTTTTTTCTGGACCGGAAAAATATGGGGGATCTACAATAGCTAAATCAAAGTAGTTGTCAGGATATCTTTTCATAACGTCCATACAATCTTCGTGAAGAAATAATTTCACAGCAACACCTCATCCCCTACTTTGATTTTTTCAAACTGTTCTTTCGTAACTACGAACACCCCATAGTCACGAATCGTAATCGTGTACAACTTCCCATGTCGTCCTTTCTCGACGACCTTACCAAATATCTCAGCGCCTTGATTATCTGCCTTGTAGATAACCATCGGCTTCTTCTCTTCCAAATCTCGAATCCTGTCCATCTGCCAGATATTCAATCCAGCAGAGACAAGAATCCAGATAGCTATGAATCGTTTCATGTTACCTCCTTAATTACTTTTCTAAAAATATGTAACAATAATTTCTGTGGGATATTTGAACGCTCATTGTATGACTTGGAAAAATGGCTCCACTCAACATCTTGTTTAATAACGTCACTTTTTAAATCTAAGTCAATATTACTCGCAAACTTTGTAGGTTTCTGCAACGGGTAATCATAGTTGTTATATCGTGTGATATTGAGAAATGGTAATTTAAACCCTATAATCTCTTCAATATATTTCCACAATCGCCCACTAGCAGGATTTTCAATAATAAAACACTTAGGTTTATATCGTTTGATAATTTCAATTGTGTTGAAAGCGCAAAGTTCTCCGTTAATTCGTTTCATAAATTGTCGGTGATACCGATAATTGATATAAGCCTCTTTGTAATCTGATTCACTCCTAATAGTAAACATGCTAGGAGTTTTCTGGGGAGCAAAAAGATTATCCGATACATCTTCCTGTTTCCAGCAAGCATTTCCGCCAGACATAGCACTGGCATTACTCCAACTTTCACAAGGTGGACTAGCTATGATTAAATCAGGTTTTGGTAATTTATCTAGTGTATCAAATAGCTTATTATCTCCAAACATACGTTTATAGTCTGCTAAATCTAAATGTATAAAATGACTATTTTTACCCTCTATATCAATCCCTATTGGATAAACATCAATATTTGTATTTTCGGTTTCGTTAAGTGTTTGAATAGCTTTTGTATATGAACCATTGCCGCTATCAAATAGTGCCCACACTATCAATTTTCCACCTCCTCAATTTCAATACCTGGGCAATCGAATACCCAGCCGAAGCCTGCGTCTTCTAATTGTTTACGGGTGAATTTAGACCTTAATCTACTTTGTAAAAATCCTAAGAAATTCTCATCTTCAACTCTTACCAGATACTGTTCTGCAGCTGTAATCTTCACAAAATACCGCTTCTCTTCATCGACCTCGTAGCCGTCAAGCCATGCACGGGCAAGTGTTTCTTGATTACATTCGTGATAAAACCATCTTTGAAGGTCCTTACTATCTTCATCATCTATAGACTTCATTAAATCTTGCAAGTCCCAATTATATTCTTTGGCTTCTTGAATATATTTATGAACACACTGCGGAACTTTGACTGGTTGCGGTTCGTCTAGTTGTTGCAAGTCTTTTAAAAAATTCTGACAAGCTATTTTTGCTCCAAAGTCAGATAAACCATTTTCATATTCTTCATATTTCTCAATCAATTCCTGCTTATTCATCCCTCCACCTCCTTAACTTCAAAAAGTTTGCTAGTGAATACTTCTCCAAATCCTGCTTCTTCAAGCTCTTTGCGTGTATGCTTTGTGCGGAATTCTCCTACTTCGTGCTTACTCATGAAAAGCCATTCGTCTTGCTTTTTATTGTAATTCAAGTAATCATATCCGTCTTTCAATTTTTTCAAGCCTTTGAAACGAACTTGGTAAAGCGTTTCAAGCTCAACATTAAAGCCGTTGACCCATGCACTCAAAAACTTATCTTCATTATCATCCTTCGTGATCCACATTAAGATTTCAAGTTCATACTTTAGATTTTCAAGTGATGTAAAAAAGTTTTTCCCTTTTGCTTTTTGGTGCGTGATAAACTCTCCTACTTCTTTTGGTATAGTTACTAATTCTTCTTTATTCATCTTCCAACTCCTTTATTTTCTTCCTCAATTCTTTGTTCTTTTTCTTCAACAAATCGCGTTCAAGCGCTCTAATCCGTCTCTTGCGTGAATCGCACGGCTTCGAATACTCGACTATCTTCTCTTCGTTTTGCTCAATTGTGCGTTTTAGTCCGTCAATGACTGTCTGTTTGCTATATTCCATGGTTTATCCTGCTTGTTTTTCTAGCCAATTAAAGAGTAGGCCAAACTGTTCCGTCACTAGTGAATCATCATTGTATTGCTTACAAATTTCGCCAATCGTAGTTACTGCCCATAGCCAATAAGCGTCCGAGCCAAAACCGACTTCTTGACTCTTCTTATTACTGCGTGCCATCCATTCAGGAATAACTCTGCTAAAGAAATCGATGTAATCAATTCTCATGGCAATTCCTCAATCTTGATATAGATCCCAACTGTGTCAGCCCAGAACTTTTCGGCAATCTCGCTGGCCACTTGTGCATCATCTTTCCAGTATCCCAGTTTTGTCATGCAGTCCTTGAGTAACTTCTGCAGATTGTCCGTATCCGGCTTTGTAGTCTTGTACTGGCCATCGTAACTTTTCTTGATACGAGGGAAACACCACTTAACCGTCAGACGAATCGCTCCTTTAAATTTATCAGGAGGCACATGCTGGGCGAGCAAGCTCTCAAATTTCGCTCTGGCATTTTTTAGGTCATCTGGCTCATAAAAAATCGGCTTACCAAATTTCGTATTTACCTTTTTCTGTTGATGAGTTGTTGTCGGGATTTTTTTCATCGGTAAAAAGAATTCAATTACCATTTTTATAAATGCACTCCTTTTCTTTTCAAATTTTGCTTTTAGTCCATGGACCTTGTATATGACAGGGTGCATTTTAAGCAACCCTGTCTATACAGGTATGGACATGATGGACGACAGGGCATTATCTATATATATAATATATAGGTGGCTGTCCCGGACACGACCACGTTTTTATGGTCTTGTCTGTCCTTTTCAAGACAAAGACACAACCATGAATTTATGGTGTTGTCTTATTCGGACACGACCACGTTTTTATGGTCTTGTCCTTTTTCTTTTATTGAATTTGAGTTCTTGTCGAACCAATATTTTTTGGATGAATTCAATCTGCGAGTAACTGTTTTTACAGAAATTCCTAAATATTCAGCTACGTCTTCTTTTGAGGGAGGCTCGCCAAAATTCGCGTTTTCGATAGCTTCATCAAACTCTATGAGTTTTTGCTTTTTATCTTCCTTCGCGTTCTTTTTGCGAGTTTCTTTAGCTTTCATCCACCCTGGCTTATCATCATCCAGCTTAATATCTGCCAACACGCCTGATTCATCGAGCGCATGCACTGGATAGCTAAACCACATGTTCACTGGCTTGAATTTAGCAAACTCTCGAAGCGTACCTTCCACACGCCATGCGGTTGCTATCTGAATCTTGTTACGGACTTCTTCGAGCCTGTCTACATAAGGAGCACGAGCCATGACATCAGGGATGCCTTTTTCAAAGTGCGTTCTCATCTGCGCTGGACTTAATAGGTCATCTAGTCCGACATTCTGTTGGTAATAAGCGTTATTTCGTTCTTGCAAAGCCTGCTTGTATACTTCGCACGCTGCTTGGTTCATCCTCTGAGTAAGTAATTCCTCTGATACTTCCAGCTCGACCAAATCGATAAGCGCGTCAGGATCCCGAGCGAATACACCCGAACCACTAGCGCGGTCCATGGACTTCTTGCCACCTTGCGAACCTTTTGAGTGGTGGTGACAGTAGATAACGCTAGAGCCTAACTCTGTGGCCACTTTATCAAATTGATTCGTAAAATGTGCCATCTGGTCTGCACTGTTCTCGTCACCAGTCAGGACCTTGTAAATCGGGTCAATGATAACTGCGATATAGTTTTTCTTCAAAGCTCGACGTATGAGTTTAGGAGCCAACTTGTCCATCGGTACAGTCTTCCCACGAAGATTCCAGATATCGATATTCTGGATGCTTTTAGGTGGTAATCCCATAGCTTGATAAACGTCACGGAAGCGATGTAAGGCAGACGGACGGTCTAGCTCCAGATTGACGTATAATACACGCCCTTGAGTACAATCCCAGCCTAGCCATTTTTTGCCTTCAGCAATTGCAATTGACATTTCAATTAAAGCGAATGACTTACCAGCTTTTGATGGTCCAGCAATCAGCATCTTATGGCCTTGACGAAGGACACCTTTTATCAACTCAGGAGCTAACTCTGGCAAGTTATCCCAACTATCGGCCAATCCTTCAGGATCAGGTAAATCATCGTTCAAATCTTCGATGTATTGATACCATTCATCCCAATCAGATTTACCAATGTTGGTATCTACTAAAAATTGTTTCTGTCCATTACGGATGAACCCAGGCATACGAGATAGTCTACTTGGATTTCGATTCTGTGTATCGACGATAATGCCGTTCTTTTGACAAATCTTATAAAGATAATCAACCCTATTACGGTATTCTTCGTAATTCTTGGCATCTACTTTGACGATGGCATGTAGTGACTTATTTCCACTGTGTACTAAAGCAACAATCGGTAATTCAAGTTCTTTGTAGATTGCGTTTTGCTTATCGATTGGCATACTGTCGGATTCGACTAAGGCATATCTGAAATCTGTCACATTTTCATTTTTAGCACCTTTTCCATCCATGGGATTGAATCGAACCCATGCGCCGGCTTCTTCGTGGTAGTCACCTAAGACTGCCCCGATATCACCATTGCACTGACTCAACTCTTTAATAAGCTGGCCAGCCGTCCTGTCGTAAGCTCCCTTGGTTGGTAGCCATTTGACAATTTCGCCAGTTTCATCGTCTGTTTTCGGATAGCATTCAGTAACGTACCCAACGTTTTCGCTAGCCTCGAAGAGTGTTTCAAGATATTTGATAATCTCCTGAACCGGGTTCCAAATAGTTGGCTCATGGATTTCCTTACCTTCAATCCAGTCTTTATCAATGACACGATAATCACGATCTATTGTATCGGTCCAACCTAACTCATGCGCGTTCTCGCTATCGTAGCTAGATTGCGACACCCAGCCATTTTCTTTAGCAAGTTGGGTAATCGTCGCACCCGTCACGATAGTTCCTGCTTGTTCATTGAAAGTATCCCATTTCTTGAAGCACTCAAATTTCTTGTATCGACTATCATTTTGTGACCAGTTATCCCAGTCGGATGCTGTATATCCTTCATGTTTAAGAGCCATACCGACATTGACCCACGTCTGATAATCTACCGTGGCAGGATTGATGCAATCCAGCAACGGCAACAAATTAAAATCATTCTCTGCCACTATCTCCTCCTTCTTAATTTAGTACATATTCAGCTGGTCGCACACTTGTCGGAACTCTCCAAGCATTAGCTGCTATGCGATTAATCATATTTTTAGCTTCTTCGAACGGCCACATTCCCACACCTTTGAAACCGTATCTTTCAAGTAATCTGATTTGTTTAGGTGTTGTTAAACCTTCCGCTTGTCGCTTGTGTAATCTATCTAAATATAAAGCAGCCTTTCCAGCATTCGCGATTTCGTCAGGAAGTATGCCGTATTTCTCAAGAGCTTTAATTTGCTTATCACTAGCAGGTGCCATCTCCCATCCAAAGTTAGGTACGTAGTTTGATAAATCTTCAGCATGGATAGACATTTCAAATTGCAATGGATCCACTAATTTGCGTTTACGCTTACGCATTTCTTCCAATTGTTTGGCCAAAGCTTCTTCACGTTGAGCGACTACGTCTTCTGCAGCCTTAACTTCCATATCTTCAAGGTCAAGCATTACACCAGTTTGCTCTTCCATGTTCTCAACCATTTTCTGGGCGACTTCTGGAGTCTCACAGATTAAATGAGCTGGACGGCATAGCTCGTGGCGTTCTGTATGCCAGAGGAAGTCTAGCAAGAGTAATTCTTCCTTTCCTGGATGTAAACGAGTACCACGCCCCACCATCTGGCTATATAAGGCACGTACCTTAGTAGGTCTTAGTACTACTACACAATCCACTGACGGGCAATCCCAGCCTTCTGTTAGAAGCATGGAATTACAAAGAACGTTGTAGCGGTCTTTCTCGAAGTCTTCTAAGATTTCTGCACGGTCCTTGGACTCTCCATTGACTTCAGCAGCACGAAATCCTTTTGCGTTTAGGATATCGCGAAACTTCTGCGAGGTCTTTACTAAAGGCAAGAATACGACTGTCTTACGGTCAGCACATTGCTTGACCATTTCGTCAGCTATCTGTTCCAGATATGGATCTAGTGCCGTCCCGACATCGCTTGCTTTGAAATCGCCTGCTGACATGCTCACATTTGATAAATCCAAGTTGAGCGGAATTGTCAAAGCCTTGATTTTAGATAAGTAGCCTTCTTTGATAGCTTGTACCAACGAATATTCATAAGCGAGACTATCGAAATAAGATCCAAGGTTTTTCATATCTCCACGGTCTGGTGTGGCAGTAACCCCTAATACATCCGACTTCTCAAAATAGCCAAGCACACGCTGGTAACCATCTGATATAGCATGGTGTGCTTCGTCGACTACAATCGTATCGAACCAGTCGGGCGGAAACTGTCGTAATCGTTTCTCTCTCTGCATGGTCTGGACTGATCCGACGACGACCCGATACCAAGAACCAATAGAAGTATTCTCTGCTTTCTCTAAAGCCGTACCAAGTCCTGTTGCAGTCTTGAGCTTATCGCTAGCCTGCTCCAATAATTCAGACCTATGAGCAAGGACAAGTACACGCTTGCCCTCTCTCACTTGATCTTCGATAATTTTGGAAAAAACAATCGTCTTTCCACATCCTGTTGGCAATACTAGGAGCGTGCGTTTGCGACCTTTAGCCCATTCAGCTTGAACAGCTTCCCGCGCTTCCTGTTGATAAGGTCTTAATTGCATGCCTTACCTCCTAGAATTGCCCAGCTTGATATCCAGCTTGTGGCTGTTGTGCAAAATTCGACTGTTGCGGTTGCTGATAGCTTTGTTGCATTGTTTGTCCAGGTTGTTGGTTCAATACTTTTGTATAATCAACATCTTCAGGATAGAGCATGGACTTAACTTCGTTATAATTATTTTCCTTGTACTGTCGAGTTCCGACTTTACATACACCAGTTGCACCGATGATGGTGTTCCAGTTCATGCGAAGTGGTTCGCCTTTTTTCTTTTGGCCAATTGCAGCAAAGAAAGCAGATAGCATTCCTTCGGTTGAGCTGTGCAGGAATAGATTGTGACGCAATTCGGTTTCGCCTTCGTTAGCTACAATCTTGATGCTGACGATAGCCTTGTTACACGCTGGCAATTTCCCGGGATTTTGTGGATTTGGCGTGTGTCGTGTACGCTCCATACCGATTACTGTAAAGTGGTATAAGCCGTCAGGTAGTAGGACGTATTCCGAGTCTTTTTCAATCGTATCTTCCCATCCAAATTCGCGTTCAAAGTTGTTGTATTGTTGTTGTGTCATGTTGTTTTTCTCCTTATGCTAAAATTGTGATTCTATCGTTGTTTGCAAGTTCTGTTTTTAAATAATCTGAGATGTTTTTAACAGCATCTAATTTCCATTTGCCCCCATCCGCTTCAAAGAGAGCTAGATTCGCTGATTTGTTAACTCTGAATACAAACTGACTTGCTGGTTGTTCTACTTCATTAAAGGTACGATATGGTCGTAAGGTTACTGGATTTGGAGTCTTAGCCTGTGCTAGACTTGCTACACCATCACGAACAGTCACCGTTTGTGTAACGCCGTTATCTTGAGCCTCTGCCCCTTTTTCGATTTTTAAGTGACTAGCAAAATCTAAAACTAGATTGCGGTCTGCATCATTGATAAACATAGATTGCAACATAATATTAAACTCTTCCTGATTACACCAATTACTAAAGGGGATAAATGGAACAGATGCCTTTACAGATACAAGTTGAGGACGTTTGCCATATTCAATATCCGCTTGATCATACACAGAAACTTTTTGATAACTTTCTACCACCACTACAAGTCTATGACCACCGATAAAGTCGTTATCTGATTTGAGATAGTCAACTAGACTTTTGAGCGTCTGAAGCTCAAGGATAGGTGCGTACTTACGAGGGTTAAGTTCCTGTAAGTTATATTCATTGCTGTCAAAATATTCCTTCCCGGTTTCTGAACGAATGATTTTGTTTTCTTTACCCGCTAGTTCGACTGCGTATGATAATGCATCTTTAATATTTTCTGTCATGGTTAGTTACCTGCTTTCTTTTTGTTGTAATCAATAATATTTGTATTTTGTTGTTCGACTTTTTCGATGAGCTCCCCAGTATCTGTTCTCATATCACCATTGTCATCAAAGTAAGTTTGACCAGGTATACCACTTTTAAGTTCATTAGCGTGGATTTTACCAGCATCATCACGACCGACAATGACAGTTGTTGCAACACCTTTCTGCGGTGCCAAAGTAGATTTTACTTCCATGCCTGTCTTAACAACTGTACGTTCATCATCTGTTGACATTGTTAGTGTGATAGTAACCTTACGAGTTGCCTTAGCTTCCGTATTTGGATCCAGGATGTTATCAAGAACTTTTTCTAACTCTTTATCAACCTTCTCTTGTAAGGCTGTATTGGCGATTTTTGATAAATCGATTTTAATAGTTTTATCTTTCATAGATACCT
This sequence comes from Streptococcus mitis, assembly GCF_023109515.1. GTDB lineage: Bacteria > Bacillota > Bacilli > Lactobacillales > Streptococcaceae > Streptococcus > Streptococcus mitis_CS. Next base: position 23,496 of record NZ_JALDUM010000005.1, on the reverse strand, counting down.
CTTGTTATACCTTGCTATGATTTCTAATTCCCAAAATCTACACCGTAAAGGGCAATTCTGGTTCTTTTCTAACTTGATTTTCAATAACTTCCACAGTTGCTTGCCAATGAGCGACAATCATATCCCAGTAGTCAGTCGGAAAACTTTCAATAGGAGTCCCTAGTGGAAAATGCCCGCGAATGTAAGCGACTTTTTGAAGTTCTTCTTCCGTCACGTTACCTTGCGCCATGAGGTCTGTCAAACTCTTTGGCAAGTTCGTGTGATATTGCTCAGGTGGTGTCTGTGGCGTGCCAGGAGCTTCATTTTGAGGCTTTTCAGCTACCTGTGACATATCGAGAGGCAATTCTTCTTGAACTTGCTCAGGGGCTTGCTGTGTGGCCTGCTGAGGTTCTGGAGTGACCGTCTGAGGTTGCGATGGAATAGATTGTGTTTGCTGACTCGCAAAGATATGAGCGATTCCAGCGTAATGAAATGGCATTTCGTCAGGTAATCCGTGACGATTTTTGGCATCCCACGCCGGGCGATGGTTGGTATACATGACACGCTCACCGCCTTGCGCCTTCTTCTTGCCGTTATCAGTCGTCATGACCAAGGTCTTGTAATTGGCAAATAGAACCATGTCTGACCATTCTTTGACAAGCGGTGCCGTCTTAGAACCTGTCTTTTGGCCAAGTTTCAATTCGTATCGGTCGTAAGAACCCATCTCGTCCGGCTGTTCAAACTTCTTGATTTGAGCGTGTGCAGTCAATACTACATTGATACCAATATCAACCAAATCAGACAAGCTATTCAAGAAACGTCCCATTTCTTCTTGGACATAGGTGTAGCCTTTGCCCCAGCCAAAATCCTCAATTCCTTGCTTACCATGTTGCGAACAGATGTAATTAACTGCCAAAGCTTCAGCCCAATCGATCGTATCAATGACGAGTGTCCCACACTCAGTCGGATTCGCTTTGATAAAAGCAATCTCATTGATCAACATGGTCCAGCTGGTGGGCTTGTCGAGTCGTGCCACATCCATGTTATCTGTCGAACCTTCCGTGTCGATGAAGACCGCATTTGGAAATTCAGCAGCAAACGTGGACTTACCAATTCCTTCAGGACCATATATAACTACTTTTTGAGCTCGAGCCCGTTTTCCTCTTGTGATTTGCATGTTTAGTCATCCTCCAATCCATTTGCCAACATAGCAATAAACTTTTTGAACGACTCAGATTTTGAATTCTCGGTTTTATCTGTTAAATCTTCCGGTTCTTCACCGTCAAGTGTTTTGAGCTCATACGTTGCAGTCACTTCGAGCAATTCACAATTTAATGCATTCGCTAGTTTTGTAAAATCTTCAATTTGTATTTTTGTCGCTTCAACTTCATTTTTAGCAGCACGTTTTAATCCTTCTGTATATTCTGCTGAATAAGCAAGAGTTTGTTCTTTGCTTTTATATTTCGATAAAAAGCCACCTGTTTCTTTGTTACGAAATACGATAAAAGTTTCTGTTTTTTTCATGATTGTTCTCCTTTAATTTTTAAAATCCACCTTGCCATGTTTTAGGTGCTTGTGTCACTTCTGGCTTCACGCTATACCCGTCTTCAATCAGGATGCTACATTCATCTCCTGTTGATACACGAGTCGCAATTGCTTGCAATCCTTCCTGCTCAAGCCACGCGCCAAATTCTTGTAGAGTTAGTTGATCCATTTGTTCTAGCTTGTCAATTAGCACAAAGCCACATTCTGGCTTCAACTTACGCACGATGGCAGTCGCAACTTGCAGCTGCTGACTACCAGACATGTTATCCCAGCGCTGTCCAAGGTAGAGCAATTCGCCATCATCCACGGACAAACCAGGTAACGGTAAATCTGCGTTTGTAAGCAAGTCTGTCTTCTGCTTGCGGATGTCAGCAATCACATTATCAAGTTCCTTGTATTGCTCGCGATAACCCTTGGCATCTTCTTCTGCTTTATCCTTGTCCAGATTAGCACGCACTTTACGATTGATTTCGTCAATCTCTGCGATGTTGTTTTCAATCTCCTCAGTCGATTCATCGAGAAGATCCATAGCGTCGGTATTCGCAATAGCCAAGTCTTGAGCCAGCTGACTTTCTTTTGCTTTTGCGTCAGCCAGCAATTTCTCCAATCGCTCAACCTCTGCAGCTGCTGAGTCATGTTGATTTTGGATAGATACCAAGTTCTGGCGCTTACGAGCATTCTCGCCATTCGTAGCAAGGATAGCCTGTTGCTGTTGAATAAGCTCAGAGATAGAGACCAATTCTTTCGGTGCCTCTGGGTAGTAAGGTTGTTCTTTCGCAAACTTTTCCTTCTGATCAGCAATCACACCGATTGCGTGGCGCTCGTCATACTTGGCCTTTTCTTGCATTTCCAGTTCAGCTAACTGCGGACCAACTCCGATAATTTGCAACAATGTCTTAGCCTTCTCTTTGCTGGTCTGCTCCATGAATTTTGGTAAGTTGATAGCCAGTTCTTCCACGAAGCTATCCAGCAAGTTTTGACCAGCCTTATTGCCGCTTGGGTCAATCACCTTGAGAGTGCTGTTCTTACCACTGCGCTCTACAATCAAGCCATTTGATAGCGTGATTTTTAAGCTAGGCGGAATTGTACTACCTTCTCGGTGTGCTTGACTAGGTTTATACTTATTGCCTCCCAGCCCCCAAGCAATCGCGTCCAGTACGCTTGTTTTCCCCTGGTTGTTATTTCCACCCACGATTGTCAATCCAGTCGCTGACGGCTCTAATTTGACCGCTTTAACACGTTTGACGTTTTCAATTTCTAGTTTATTAATCGTCACCATCTTTTTCTCCTCCGACTCTTAAAGATTTGACAGGGATTTGAATCTCTTCAACTTCCGCATATTCAAGAGCGAAATCAAGTAGCTGGTTTAAAACGTCAATCAATTTCATATCACACTCATCCGCGAGGTCTATAATACGCTCATAGTGTTCGCGAGCTACTCTGATACGTGGTGTTGGTTCTTGTGTTCCTTTGGTTTTATATTTTCTGTTCATTATTTTCTCCTTAGTTTCAATTGAAAATTCTCTGCTTCTAATCTCTTTCTTAAAGATTGTTCCTTTTGCAATTGCTTCTTGAGATCATCTATTTCATGTTGCATATGCGCCATCATCTCAAGGTCACGCATTTTCTCTCGACGCTTGCAAGTGGATAAATCCCACGCTTGTCTATCCCATACGATTTGCATATCGTACGCTCCGTGGTTCTGGCAAGGCCAAGCGTTCGGGTTCTAATCCCTCTGGCTTTTCATTATCATAGGTAAATCCAGGGAATGGACGACGAATATTCTCACGGATTTTCTGACGTTCAATATCACGCCCCATCTCAAGGATTTTATTAAAATCTCTGACATTTTTCGTGTCTTGTTCTTCCTGCAGTCGTCTTTCTTCAAGTTCCTGTTGCTCTCGTTGGTGTGCTAGGATTCCTGCTCCTAGAAACCCAATGACTAAGGCGCCTGCTCCTAGTAGCTGGCTAATAATCGGTGGTTCAAACATTTTTATCTCCTTATGCTCTTAATTTTCGTACTTCTTTTTCTAATTCTAAAATCTCATAAACATCATTGACATCGTACATAATATCTTTCCCTTGCTTACGAAATCTTAAGCCTTTACGTTCTAACTTCTTAATATAGCCATGAGTGAAGCCAAACTTCTTCATCAAAGCCTGTTGATTGATTGGCATGCGATCATTCTCTAACTGCTCCTTGACTTGCTTCTCAGCAAAGGTCAATAATTGATTTGTGAACAATTCAGCACTTTCGCCGTCCAATCGTAATTGTAACGTGATACCTTCCATTTTCTACATCCTCTCAACTATGCGGGCAAGCATTTTTGTGATATAATGGTTTAAATTGTTTAATTAAGTACCTGATTCCCGTCAGGTGCTTTTTTGTTTTAATTACATTGTTACCGTTTTGGTGACTTTCTTGGTAAAAAAATATCTTGCAAAGGTTTATCAAAAAAGCTACGCAAGAAAAACATTTCATCTTGAGTAAAAGCGCTCTGCCCCTTCTCTTTCTGACGATATGCAGTTTCTGAAATACCAAGTTTTTGGGCTAATTCTTTCTGAGTAATGCCTTTTTCTTTTCTTAGTTGGTACAGATAAATTTGCACATTCCTACCTCCTTATCTAAATTCGTCTAATCTTACTTTCCAGCGCCCTGAGTTCAATCTCATGGCTGACTTGTTTCAATAGCTTCTCACATGCTATTTTAGCTTCTCTGTACGTTGTGTTCTCTCTGATGAAGTAATCAGCAAGTTCTATGATTTTATCTTCCAATTCTAACTACCTTTCAAATGTGGTATAATCAAAATAAAAATGATTGGAGAAAAAATATGTCATTTGATCTTTCTAAATTAAGCCTAGGCAGTCGCTTCGCAGGCAATTCAAAAGCATTTCAATGCCCTGTATGTTCAGGTTTCTCTTCCCATTTATGGACTTATAATCCTATTGATATCAATAGAGATTACAAAGAATCTATCAAATTTATTATAATTGCACAATGTCAGGCTTGTAATCAATTTTCTATTTGGATAACAAATGAAATCCAAATAACGTATGGCTCCAGGATAGTATTAAACACAAGCGATGCAACGTCGACATTAATTTTCCCAAATGTTGCCGAAGGAGTACCTAAACCTAATAATGATATGCCTGACGATGTGAAAGAAATCTATATTGAAGCTGGAGAAGTTCTAAATATATCGCCTAGAGCTTCTGCAGCTCTATCCCGTCTAGCTATTGAAAAGCTTGTTACTCATTTAAACGCACAAGGTAAAGATTTAAATACCCAAATCGGAAGTCTTGTCTCTAAAGGAATGCCAATAGAAATCCAACAAATGCTAGACAGTGTTAGAGTAATAGGGAATAATGCTGTACATCCAGGTCAAATAGACATAAAAGATAACAAAGAGTTAGCTTTATCATTGTTAAGTTTTATCAACTTGATTGTAGATAATCGAATCACACAACCTAAAAAAATTCTAGACATATATAACCTATTACCTGATTCCTACCGAAATTCTATCGAAAGAAGAGATAATTAATCTTTCTCAAAGATTAATACATTTTCTTTGTCCCAATACTGAGTTACAACTCTAATCGGATCATCTTCTGTTCCTTTCCCCCGTTTAAATGTAACTTTTATTAGTTCAACAATTTCAACACTTTCCATTTTTCTACTCCTTATCTTTTTTATCACATCGGTACTTCACTATCCGACGGATAGTGAAAGATACAATCACAAATCCTGCTAGGATTATCAAGCCAATATTTTCATCCATTGCTTTTCACGGCAAATGATGATACACTATCAAGTAGAGGTTGGGGCGTCGCCCCTTTCTCTACTTTTTGTTTTGAAGCTTACGTTTGTGTTCTAAAATTTGTTTGTGCCACAAGCGTGCTTCTCTAACTAAGCCTAGTACCAAGATGACGGTTGCAGTGTCTTTGTTTGCTAGGCTTTTTATGATGTGTTCCATCATTTGCCTTACCTCCTTTCCCTTAAGCTTGATTATAGTATATCACCATTTCGGTGACTTGTCAACAGTTTTTTAATTAAAAAATAAAAAAAGTTGCGTTTTCGGTGACTTTTTTATATAATCTACTTATAACAACTATAGAAATTGAGGGGAATAAAATGGATTTAAAAAAATATATCGGAACACAAATTAAGACGTTTCGTAAATCGGCTGGATTTACCCAAGATGAACTTGCAAAAAGATTGAATACTACTAAACAAACTATTAGTAGATATGAAAAAGGGGATAGGAAAGCCAACCAAGATATGCTCTTTGAACTTTGCGATATTTTTGGTGTTTCAATAGACGATTTTTTCCCTTCTCAAAATGAATCTACTCAGCTCCCTACCTCTTCCCAAATCCAATCCATCTACGACCAACTAGAACCACCTAGACAGGGCAAAGTCCTGACCTATGCCGAGAGTCAACTGAATGAACAAAAAAACGAAGAAAATACGAAGAAAAACGAAGTATCGGAGAAAGTTGTTCAACTCTATGGTTACGACTACTACGACCACGCTGCTTCTGCTGGTACTGGACAGTATTTGAACGATGTACGAGTGGAACGGATTGAGTTACCAGTAGATGTAGATGCTGACTTTGTTATTCCAATAAAAGGGGACTCTATGGAACCTGACTATCACGATGGCGACCTGGTATTTATCCAGACAAGCGTTGACTTGAATGACGGAGTAATCGGAGTGTTTAACTACAATGGGGAAGCATATATCAAGCAACTGGTTATTGATACAGAACAAGCCTACTTACATAGTTTGAATCCTGCATACAAGGATATGCCAATCACACCAGACACCGACTTCCGAATTATCGGGGAAGTCGTAGATTTGTATAGAGAAAAATAAAAAAGGAGAATACCCATGAAAAAACTACTAACAACATCAGCTATCTTGCTTAGTGCTACAGTTCTAGTAGCCTGCTCTAACAATCAATCGGCTACCAAAGATAGCTCGGAGCAACCAAAAACGGAGCAAAAGAATACTACTTCAACAAACACAAAAGCCAAAGTAGATAACAGTAAATATGATGATTTAATCTCTGAAATTAAATCAAAATTAGACCCTGAATCAACTGGCGCAATAAGCGTAAAAATCCAAAACAACGTAATCGATTCAGATTCATCCGAACCGCATGATACAATCATGATTTTGCTAACTGGAACGGCTAAGGATAGCGCAAAAGAATCTCTAGATGCAGTTAATTCTAATTCTGCTACTACTGACCAAAACAATGCAATCACTTTGATTCGTATGGCTATTTCTGAATTTGCTAAAAAGTTACCAGACGACAATACTACTCTTTCCCTTGGTTATGAAAAATCTGCTGACCAATATGATCTAATCGCAAAATCTTCAAAACAAAAAGATATTATCCCTGTTGGTGAAATCATCGTACAATAAAAAAATCCCCACACTCGCCATCGCCAAACTTTGAGTGTGAGGATTCAACTTTCCATCTAGCAAGCAATGGAAAGGACGATAAAAAAATACACCTATAGTTTATCACAAGTTCTACACCTTTTCAACTATGCGGGCAAGCAATCGAAAAGAAAGGACTTTTTATGATAAAAAAATATATTACAAAAAAAGGAGAGACTAGATATCTCTTTCAAACATATCTGGGCATAGACCCTGCCACTGGAAAAGAAAAACGCACAACACGCCGTGGTTTTAAAACCATAAAAGAGGCAAAGGCTGCCGAACGCGACCTTCTCTTAGATGTTGAAGAGAATGGTTTTTCAAATAATGAAGATTTCCAGAACCCTACTTTCGCTGAAGTCGCTGAGTTATGGCTAGATAGCTATAAAAACACTGTAAAACCAACAACATATCAGAACGTTAAGAAAAAACTTGATGTTATGATTGACTTGTATTTTACAGATATGAAAATCCAGCAGATCAGTGTAGCTTATTGTCAAAAGGTTGCTATCAAGTTAAGTAATCGCTATATCCTCTATGCCAATTACTACTCTGTAATCAGCCGTATTTTCAAGTATGCCACTTCTATTGACATTATTAAGTCAAATCCATTAGACAAGATTATCAAGCCTAAAAATAGGCCTTTAAAGGGCAAAGAAAACTACTATACAAAACAGGAACTAACCGAGTTTCTTAAAGTTTACCAAGCAAATTGCAAACCAGTAGACTACACTTTTTTTCACTTACTCGCTTTTTCAGGATTGAGAACTGGAGAAGCTATCGGACTCATGTGGTCAGATGTTGATTTTGAAAATAAACGATTAAGCATTTCTCGGACAGCAGTCGTTGTTAATAAAAAACAAACTGTTCAGGACCCTAAAACCAAAATGAGTAAGAGGGTTATCACTTTAGATGATGAAACTCTAAATGTATTGAAAATCTGGAAACGTCAGCAAATAAAAGAATATTTCCAGGCCGGTGTACCTTATAAACATGATTCGAATTATATTTTTACGAACAATAGCGGGGGATGGCTTTTAGCCGCAACTATGAAAGTGAAACTTTTAAGATTCTTTCGTAAACACAATAATCTTAAAAAAATTTCGCCTCACGGGTTTAGACATACACACGCTTCTCTCCTATTTGAAGCTGGTGTTACAGCAAAAATTATTTCGGACAGATTAGGTCATAATAATGTTCAAACTACCCTTGACATGTATACCCACATCAACGATAATCAACGTGTTGAAGTCGTTAATCAGCTTATGGATTTCATCCGCTCCAGCTAAAAGTAGTGTCGTATTCAATTTCGTATTCACTTTTACTTAACACGCTAGAAGTCCACTGGTTTCAAAGGATTAGCAAGCTATGTACTATTTATGGTATAATGAGAGAATGAAATACCCAAAAATTGATTTAAAAACCGTTCGTCTGCAAGCCAGACAATTTCAGGCTGAAAATCCCCGCCTCTTTCTCGTCTATCTCTTACCTAGTATACTGGTCATCTTGTCTGGCTTCCTCAATCCCTTAGAGCGCATCAACGAGAGTGTTTTAGAACAACCCTTTTTAAGCGTGTTTGGCCATGTATTCCAAGCCTACCTTTTTCCTCTATTAGTCTCCTTTATCGGAACAATACTTCTAACCAGTTCCGTCTATACAACGCTGAAACTCATCAAGAATCCCGATACAGGACTATCCATCAAAAATAGTCTCACTCTCTTTAATGAAGAGCACTTTTCACAAACCTTTTTGACTCTCCTTCTCAAACGTTTCTATCTCTTCTTATGGAGCATTCCTAGTTTGCTTGGAATTTACTTCCTTTTTTACAGTAGCTTTCTTGCAAAGAAATTCATTGCCCTTCATCCTGAGTTTCCCAATCTGGATCTCACGTCAATTGAAACCGAGCGTTTCCTCATGACCTTTGGTCTTTACTTTCTAGCAAGTATCCTCTTGATGATTGTCGGAACTAGTCTCTATATCCCACAATACTATGCCTATTCGCAGGTAGAATTTCTCCTCTGTGACACCCTAGACTTAGGACAAGCCAAACCAGGACAAATCCTAAAAACCAGCCGTTTCCTGATGAAAGGCTACAAATTTCAGCGCTTTGTCCTAGACTTACAACTCCTTCCTTGGTACGTCCTCAATTGGATTACCTTTGGAATTGCTAGTTTCTCACTCCTACCCTACATTCAAATCAATAAAATGATTTTTTACCGAGCAGTATTGGCTCGAAAACGTCCAAAAGCTTGAAGGTTTTCCCTCAAGCTTTTTTTCTATCAATGAGTTTCTCCGCCTACCAACTTGAGGTCCTCATCTCCATGTTCTATAATGGCGCCGATTGCCGCTTCTATCCCTCGCCTAATATCCACTAAACTCATAGCTGGAGTGGTCGGTCGATTCACCACCTGTTCCATCATATAAGGAATATGCATAAAACCTGCCTTAACATGGGGAAATTTCTTTTCTACCAAATAGAGGGCCTGATACATCAAATGATTGCAGACAAAAGTCCCTGCAGTATTGGAAACAGAGGCCGGCAATCCCTCTTTTTTTATAGCTTGAACCATCGCTTTAATCGGCAAACTACTAAAGTAAGCCGGAGCACCATCTGGACGAATGGGAAGGTCAATCGGCTGATTACCTTCGTTATCAGGAATGCGTGCATCGTCTTGATTTATAGCCACTCGCTCAGGTGTCAAGCTGGTTCTTCCACCTGCTTGGCCGATACAAAGGACAAAGTCAGGTTGATAACGACTCATTTCTTCTTCCAATACTTGAGCCGATTTGTGAAAAACTGTCGGCACCTCTAGCCAACGGACCTCAGCACCATGGATTTCAGCTGGTAAACCTTTAATGGCTTCCAAAGCTGGATTGACCTTTTCCCCTCCAAAGGGCTCAAAACCTGTCACTAATACTTTCATTTCTTACTCCTCAAAACAAATTCAATGAGACTTTTTCTTAAAAACAAGTATAACATATTTCCCTTATTCTGGAGTGAAAAGGACTAGAGAGGATCAGACCGGCATTAAAGTTTATTTAAAGAGAAAAATACTAATCAAGGCCAAAATAGCTGGTCCACCTTGCTTCAAAATAATTTTCTTATCTGCTGTGAGAGAGCCATAAGCCGCAGCACCAATCACAAATAAAACAAAAATAGTCACAATTTCTAAATTCTGTGAGAAATAAATCCCATACAAGAGAAAGACTCCTAACAGAGCATTATAAATCCCTTGATTTTTAAACAATGAACTTACAGACGGACGAGCCAGTTCTTCCTTTTCCATGTTAAATACTCGACTGGTTGCATCTGATTGCGTTGCAATACTTTCCAAATAAAAAATGTAAAAATGCTCCAAAGCAACAATCGTTGCTAAAATGATTGTAATAATTGACATCTATTTCTCCTTAAATTTCTATATTTTCAATACCCAAAACCAATTTATTTACTAAACGGCTGAGTTCTGTTCTTTCAGACTCTGTTAAGATACTTTCCATCTCTTCCTTAACCTTGATATGCTGCAGAGGCGGATTCACAACTAACTGCTCTTTGGCATACTTCGTAGCCTCCACCAACACTTCTCGCTGATTTTCAGGATTACGATGACGCTCCACCAAACCTTCCTTTTCCAGAATTTTGAAATGTCGGGTCAAAGCAGCCTGATCAATCTTCAAACGCTCCTGAACCGCTATTTGATTACAAGGGGAATGCTTCAGCAAAAATAATAAAATCTGATACCGTGTCAAACTAATCCCAAGTCTTTTTTCAAACAATTGCGTACTCGCTTGCTCAGACAAGCGGAGTTGATAAAGCAGATCTTGAATCTCTATCATTTCTTTCTCCTATCTTGATTTATCAATAGTTGACTAATCAATTGTGTTATAAAGTAAAATTGATTGCAAGAATGTTGCTTCAATCATTACAAAATGGTAACTTCCATTTTCCATTCATATTGATACTCAATGAAAGTCAAAGAGCTAACTAGGAAGCTATCCGTAGGTTGCTCAAAGCACAGCTTTGAGGTTGCAGATAAAACTGACGTGGTTTGAAGAGACTTTCGAAGAGTATGACAAAGAAAAACGAACGAGACTTACTTCCAATCATGAAAGCTAGATCTCATTCGTAAAAAATGATATTACCAAGTCTGGTTTATCCATTCATTGAAACGTGAACATGGTCATAGTGGTTTTCTGTCACACTACCTCGATCTGGCATTGGGTTCCAAGTATTAGCTGGTCCATATTTGCTATCGAATGGAGCATAGAAACGTTGTTTCCAGATGATGTAACTAATTCCTCGGCTAGCCATATTTTGAATAGCGTATTCCGCAATCTTATCCCCTAGTTCTGAGCTTTCTGGTACCATAAAGTCGATAGCCAAACCTTTTCCGTGATCTCCACTGTCTCCTGGACGGTAACCACTAAAGGATGTGATGCCAAACAAGTTAGCAATTTCTTCTTTAAAGGCAGCTGTTTGTGGTTGAAGGCCTGCATTTTCAGATTTCGCTACCGCAAGTCCAGCATAATCGGGCGCTGCTGGAGCTGCGTAAGTTGTTGCAACTGTTTTCTTCTCTTCTGGTTGATAAGTAGAAACTGCTGTTGTAGCTTCATTTGATGAGGCTTCTTTTGCTTCTTCTGAACTTGTTGCAGTTGTTTCAGGTGCTGTTTCTTCTACTGGTATTGTAGTTGCTTCCACTGCTGATTCAGCTTGAGGGCTGGCTTGTGTTTCCTCTTTCTCAGCTGGAATTGTTGCCTGAGGAGCTGCCTCTGCAACTGCATTGCTTGTCTCGGCTGTTTGCTCCTCTGACGTTGAAGTATTTGTAGATGGTGCTACTTCTTTTACAGTAGCAACTGTCTCTGCAACTTCTGAATTTGTTGCCACTTCTTTTGTACTTGTAGTTTCTACCGCTTTTGGAGCTTCTGCAATTGGTTGAGAAAGGTCTGCAACCTGAACAGTTTGATCATCTACGGTCACTTGATTGGTTGTCAAATCTGCTGTCGCAGTTGTCACTTCTTCACTAGAGTCTGCTTGAGGAGTTTGGATTTCAACTTCTGTTACTTCTTCAGCTTCATTGACAGTCGTTGTCAAAACAGTTTCTGGGAAAATCAAGTCCATATTCGTGATTTTATTCAAATTCGCAAGAACTGTGACATCTACACCCAAGGCTTCTGCAATGGTGCTCAAGGTATCACCATACTGAACGGTATAACTTGTTTTGTTGTCCGTTTTAGTCAAATCATTTTGGATTTGCTCAACACTACGTGCAGCCCAAAGAACTTCTTCTGCTTGAGTTGCCAATACTGGGGCAAATGACAAGGCTACTGTTGAGGCTAATAATATTCTTTTCTTCATTCTTTCAAATTCCTTTCAAATGAGTACCTGTCTATGATAACACAAAAAATGCAGAAAAAAAGCCCTCTCGGGCCTATTTAATAGAACTGTCTATTCCTTGTAACAAACTCGGTTACTTGAAATAGTTTGTTAGGTCTCTGTCACAAAACTGACACAATCTTTTTATTGCTCAGCCTCAAAAATACGGGAAATATCTGCTAACGCTTGAATCCTGTGATTACCTTCATAAGTCGACTCTAAAAAGTTGAGGCTTTGAATCCCACTATTCTGGGCAAATTCCACATCCAGAGTCCGATCCCCTATATAATAAGTATTGTCAGGATTCAACTGATGCTTGTCTATCAGATAGGTAGCCGCTTCTGAACTTGGCTTCCGCGCAAAGCCACTCTGACTGGTTAAAATCTCTGTGAAATAGGATTCCAAACCCAAATCTCTGAGAATGGCAAAAGCATTATCTCCCTTATGAGTGTAAACAAACTGCTGAATTCCTGATTCCTCTGCCCAAGCTAGCACATCACGCGCACCTGGCATCAAAACTACCTGAGCATTCTTCTCAGCCAGACTCTGGGCACGCACCTGATTTAGCACCTCGACATCCAGTTTTCGCTCTTCCGCAACTTTCTCCAGCAAATCCTGCACAGAAAACTTGAGAATAAACTCTCTCACCTGCTCCTTATCATAAGGAATAGAAAACTGAGCAAAAGTTTCCTCAATTCCTGACAAAATCGCTTCGTAAGAGTCCAATAAAGTCCCGTCTAAATCCCAAATAAAAGCTGTTTTTTGCATTTCCTATCCTTTCAAGCTCACATAGCGCTGGTAACGATAGCGTAGAAATAACCAGCGAAAACCATTATCCAAAAGGGTTCCGGCCCAAATACCGGGCAAGCCCCAACCAAGCACAATCCCCATCAGATACCCTGTTCCAATGCGGATACACCACATTCCTATACTTGTCGCATAAAAGGGAAGCCGAGCATTGCCCAAACCCTGCCAGACTGCTGTATAGATGACTGTTCCTATCGTCATAGGAGTACCAAGTAGTGAAAAAAGTGTCACTAGTACACTAGCCTCCACCGCTAGAGAATCAGTCGTATAGAGATGAGTTAGTGGTATACCCAAAGCATAGATACTGAAGGTCAAGGGTAACATGAGGACCAGAGAAAGCCAAAAGGCTTGTTTACTCAACTTATCTACTCTATTCCAATTATCCTCTCCAACCGCTCGAGCCACCAGCATGACCGTTGCCGTAGCGACGCCAAAGGCAGGCATGTAGTTAAACTGGGTCAAGACTTCTCCGACTGCATTCCCAGCAACTACCTCTGTTCCAAAAGAAACAACCAAGGCAATGATCACGACATCTCCAGCTCGCATCATCAGTCGCTCTCCAGCTGCTGGTATTGCCAAAGTCAGTAAGTCTTTATCCAGTCCAAAAGTTGGCTTCGCATAAGGAAGTTTTAATTGTAACCATAAAATCACAAGACCTACCAAACGAGACAGAATTGTCCCCCAAGCAACACCAGCTATCCCCATATCCAGAACAAAAATAGCTAGACTTGAAAAAAGAATATTCAAGGCATTGGATAAAAAACTAACATAGAGAGGCAGACGTGGATTATGCGTTGCACGAATCAAGGCTCCCAGACTAGTCATTAAACCTAAGAGAACAATCGATCCGCCTACCAAAGATAGGTAGAGTCCACCACTCTCAGCTACATCTCTCTCCGTCCCCAAAAGTCCTATCATCTCTTTCCCAGCGAAGATGGACAAAAATCCTAAAAGGAAACTTAATAGTAAGGTAATCTTCAATGCCTCAGTCACATGATAGGCTAGCATAGATTGATCCTTCTGCCCCAAATTTTTTGAAATAACACTGGAAATAGCAGCTCCCAGAGCGATGAAAATCGCCTGATAAATCGTGATAATATTGCCAGCTACTGATACACCCGAAATAGCTATCAAGCCCAAGTGGGCTACTAAGTAACTATCCACCATCCCCATGAGCATCTGCAAAAAATTTTCGCCCATAGCTGGCAAGGCAATATTAAGAATGTCTTTATTTTTCTTAAACAATCCTTCCTCCTGATGAAAAGAAACTCAGTTGGTTTCCCAACCGAGTTTACTCCCTCTGTCTTAAAGTCCTAGATAAGCCTCAACCGCTGCTTGCATATCAGCAGCTGCCACTGTTGTCTTGTGACGAACAGGAGCTGTTTCAAGCCCGTCAACTGCTGGTGGTACTGCAACTCCTGAAATATCATGTAATTGAGCCAAGGCTTCAAAGTCAGTCAAGCCTACTTTACCTGTTACAGCTTCTACTGCAACCACTGGGAACTTGTATGGACTCGCTGTTGAAGCAATCACTGTCTTAGTCACATCGCCAGTAGCCGCTTGGTATTTCTTATAAACTGCCGAGGCAACCGCCGTATGTGGATCCTCGATATAGGCATCTGTATCATAAACACGCTTGATTTCTGCTGCCGTTTCTTCCTCAGTCGCATATTCAGCTGCAAAGAGGTCCAAAATCTCTGCATCAAAGTCTGTCAACTCATATTGTCCTTGCTTGTTCAAGGCATTCATAAGTTCAGCTGTTTTAACCGCATCATTACCTAAAAGATGGAAAATCAAACGCTCCAAGTTTGAAGATACCAAAATATCCATAGATGGACTAGTAGTCACTTTAAACTCACGTTTCTTGTCGTAAACACGTGTCTTGAAAAAGTCTGTCAAAACATTGTTGTCATTTGAAGCACAGATTAATTTGCCAACTGGTAGACCAATTTGCTTAGCATAAAAGGCAGCCAAGATATTTCCAAAATTTCCTGTTGGTACTGTGAAGTTGACCTTATCACCAGCCACAATCTCACCAGTCTTAACCAACTGAGCATAGGCATAAACATAATAAACAATCTGTGGCACCAAACGACCGATATTCATAGAGTTGGCAGATGAAAATTGCAGTTTATTGGTAGCCAACTTTTCACGAAGGGCTACATCGTTAAACATATGCTTCACATTTGTTTGAGCATCATCAAAGTTACCATCAATAGCGATAACATGAGTATTATCACCAGTCTGAGTAGTCATTTGCAACTCTTGAACCTTGCTGACACCATCCTTTGGATAAAAGACGATAATCTCAGTTCCAGGCACATCCGCAAACCCTGCCATAGCAGCTTTCCCCGTGTCGCCAGATGTCGCTGTCAAGATGACAATCTTATTTTCCAAACCATGTTTCTTAGCAGCAGTCGTCATAAAGTATGGCAAGATAGACAAGGCCATATCCTTAAAAGCAATTGTTGAACCATGGAAAAGTTCCAAGTTATATTGCCCGTCTAATTTCACTAATGGTGCGATAGCTGGAGTATCAAACTTGCTATCATAGGCATTGTTGATACAGTAGTCCAACTCTTCAGCTGTAAAGTCATCTAAAAATGCTGACAAAACAATCTTAGCAACTTCCTGATAAGAAGCATATTTCAATTTGTCAAAGTCCAAATCTACCTTTGGATAAGTAACCGGTGTAAACAAACCACCATCCGTTGCCAAACCTTGCAAAATTGCTTGGCTAGCAGTTACTGTATTGTTGGCATCACGCGTTGATTGATAAACTAATGTCATTACTCTCTATCCTTTATCTATAGTCTCATCCATTATATCATGATTTTTCAGAAAATTCTCCTTTTATAAGAGAAATTATAGGCTCAATTCTTCTTTCAAAGGCTGTAAATAGGTCATTTCTTGCTTATTTCGCATCTCCAGTCCTTCCTCAGCTAAAAGGACTAAGTCTTTTGAAAACTCTATAATTGCAGTTTCTTCCTGATCTGTAAGCTTTTTCTTAGAAAATTGTCGCCTTAAAAACTTATAATTTCGGCCAAATGCTGTAAAAAAAGGTGCTGTACTTAAGTAAGCTTCTAACTTATCTAAATTAACCAACAATCCCAAGTGAAAAGCTGCTGAAGCGAAGGTTCTATCTAGAGGTTGAGTACACACACTACGAAACTCAACTGTTCCGCGAGTCGTTAAGTCTTGGTACTGATAGCTACGATGAGTTTCAAAATCTTTCTCTTGAGGGGAAATAAGAACCTCTTCCCAATTAAGAGAAAATGCTTGTATTTCAGGTGTAGCTAAATAGTCCCTAGCCTGAATCGGATAAAAATAATAGGTTTGTCCATCACGTTCCGCAGTAAAAATTGCAGAATGATCTAGATAATCAAAAAAATCATCCTCATCTTTAAAGAGCCTAGCATTGACACCAACATTCTCTGGATAGATACCATGCATCGATTCTTCCCAGAAAATAT
Organism: Streptococcus mitis; assembly: GCF_023109515.1. Classification (GTDB taxonomy): domain Bacteria; phylum Bacillota; class Bacilli; order Lactobacillales; family Streptococcaceae; genus Streptococcus; species Streptococcus mitis_CS. The sequence continues at coordinate 6,872 of NZ_JALDUM010000005.1, read as the reverse complement.
CTCTTGAGATTTTTGTATCCCAATCCGCACCTGTAAACTCAGAGTTTGCAAATAAATAAGCCTTAGCCCCTTCAATTTGGGTAAAAGCATTAATCACTCGTAAGTAGTTAGACTTTGAAACATCCAACTGAACCTGACTCCCACAAATAAACGCTCCGTATTCAGGGAATTGATGTAAGTCTGATTTAGTCACATTTCTACTCAAATTCAAATAGTCCATCAACATCTGATAGCGTGGGTAAGCCACTGGACAATTATCATTTTTATCCCAGTTGGGATGAATACCACAGCCAACAATAGCATGATTTGATTCAGCTAACTTCTTCTGGATTGCTTCCATATAAATACTAAAACGTTCTTCAACCTCTTGTATTGTTTCAGCCTTACCAAATGCAAACTCAATCGTAGTATAGGAAACTTCAAATAAAATAGCATCTTGACTAACTGGATCTACTAACTGGATAGGATTCCCAAAATCATCAACCTTTTCGACAGTTAAATCAAAAGAAAAAACTAAATATCGGAATAAGTGTTTGATAACTTCAACATCTGTAGCATCCCCTTCCAAATTTACAACTGGATATTCCAGCTCAATTCCGACATACAATTCAGCATTTTTTTTAATATTTTTCAAATACCGATGTTTTAATAAATCGATAGAACAAGACATACTCCCCTACACTTTCATAATCTAAATAAAATTTGAATAACTATTATTATACCAAAAATAATATAAAAAAGGAACGAAGATTTACAACGTTCCTTAACTCTATACTATACCGGCGGCCGGGGTCGAACCGGCACGTCCTTGCGGACACTGGATTTTGAGTCTAATATTATTAGTTTTAAATCTCAGAAATATTGATTTTATAAGCTTTTTTTCCATAATATTTTTTAAAACTTAGTATCACTTCCAAAGTTTAGATACTTTTTAGTAACTATAAAATGCTAGAAAGTATACTCCTTATTAAAAAGAGTTTTGGACTAGTTTTGTGCAATTTTATTACCCATATCCGTAATAAGAGAGGCTAAATTAATTGCCTTTAATGATTGTAGAAATTGGTTGTGAATATCATTAGACACATAACCAGCTAGCAAAATATGCTCAGCCATGTCATATTGCTTAATCAAGAGAATCTTATCATGTTTTTCATTAAATAAAATCGCACTAATTGCTGTATTAAAGACTGGAAAACGAAAACTCGCATATTGTGAACAATAAGGAATATCTCCCTCATCTTTTAAAAATTTTTTCTCCAAAGGATGCCCACATTCGGGACAACAAGTCATTGTTTTGTCAAATATAGAAACCTCTTTTTTAAAGTTCTTAAAAGTAATTTTACCAGTAAAATCGAGACCACGCAAGACATTGAAATAAATCAAGACTTTTTTTTTAATTTATCTTATGATATACTAAACTTATCAGCTATTGGTTCTGAAAAAGTGTCTGCCACAGTTTTACTACAAATTCTCATGACTTGTGCCAAGATTTATAAAAAACGGATAGCTATAATAGCTCTTAGAGCAAAAACATGACATATAGGAGGTTAAAGACATGTCATACTTTTATCTTTTTATCGCCATTGTAGGAGAGATATTGGGAACTAACCTTTTGAAATTATCAGACGGTTTTACAAAGCCTATTCCAACCGTTTCTGCCCTACTTAGCTATGGCGTTTGTTTCTATTTCCTCTCACTAGCAATGCAAAAAATTCCTTTAGGAATAGCTTATGCAACATGGTCAGCTGTCGGTTTAGTTTTGACAGCCTCTATCGCAGTAATGATTTTCAAAGAAACACTAAATGTTTATAGCATTATCGGTTTAATTTTGATTATCATTGGTGTTGTCATGGTTAACTTATTAGGAAATGCAGGACATTAATAAAACCGGCTCTATACTATTTGTAGTGGGTAAATCCCCTATGGATATTATGGAGCCTATTTTGTTGTAGAAAAAAAGTTCCATAAGAACTATAATGAAAAGCTAGAATTCTGTCAATATTTTGGACACATTTTGGGAGGGAATTTTGAAGACTAGCGTCCTCCTAATTTTCCCAATAAGTTTTAACTTCTTCAAAAATCTTATTCAAAAGTTCTGCATCTTTTTCTGACAACTGATTTTTTTCTATAACTCTATCTTTTAGTTCTGTTGCCTTTATTTTATTTCTTGCCACCGAAACTGCTATTGAATGTTTCAAAATATCAAACTCATCCTTTGAAAAGTTTGCAATATTGGTAAGATCTAATTGTTCTAGAGGTAAACTACTGATAATTGAATAAGGTTTTTGTCCCAGCAAATAATCTGTAGTAGTCCCAAAGATATTTGCTAATTTCACAACGAATTCTAATCCTGGTTCTAACGTTCCATTCTCCCACCGAGAATATGTCCCTTGTTGAACTCCAATTAATTCCGATATTTGTACTTGAGTTAACTTTTTTGATTTTCTGAGAGTTTTTAACCTCTCTGAAAATTTATAATCCTCTGTATACATAATTCTCCTATAGATATTCTTATTCGTATATTTTAGCTTGACAAAATATTCTAAACGGTATAAAATAGAATTATTCCATAAGGAATATTTATTTTGAGATTGAATATTCCATTGAGAATATTATAGCATAAAAGGAGGTAAAAGCGTATGTAACTAGTAGTCGATTTAAAAAATTTTAATAAAGGAGGTAGGATTCGACAAAATAAAAAATCTTGAAACAAATGTGCCGTTCGTTCCAAGATCAAAACATATTATGTAACAATTATACCACAGAAAACTCTTCAGTTGCACAAGAAAATTTCGGAGGTTTCACAAAAAGATGACCAATAAAGAGTTAGTCAATCAAATTTCTGGCCTAAACTCTACCTCTACTCTTAAAAATTGGATTCAACTGATTAAAGAGATAAGTGGCAAGGAATTTAAGAAAATTAAAGTTCCTATCAGTAGAAATCCCAGAACTCATCAATTAAGTTATACAGTTGCCTATGATTTTACAGACGAAGACCTTAGACAATTTCAAAAGTTAGCTAAACTAAAACTTGAAATAGGTCTAAAAGAGGCTATACAAGCCGTATTTGGGAGTCTAGCAGACAATGAACATGAATCCCTAAACCAAGTAATAGATGAGCTCTACGATGAACTGAGCGCCTTAAAACAGGAATTTAAGCGAGAAATGCGACTGATAAAAATTGAGAATTCCAACCTAAAAAAGAAAATCCAAGATATTGAAGAGTCGATGCAAACCGGCTTACTAGGGTTTGTTAACAAGAGGTCAAAAAATAGGTTCGGCTAATAGCGAGTTTTCGGCTGAGCCATGAGGCAGAAAGCCGAAAATGAGCGTAGATGCGGACGGACCATTTTTGACCGATAGGGTGTGTAGTAACACCACCCTCTGCAAGTTAGGTGTACCATCGAAAGAATTCAGTATTTCCAAGGGTTTCGGAGATTTTAAGGGTGGCAAAATTAAGCAAAAAGTTGAATCAAAATCTATGGCAAAAAATGAACATTTACGTTCTGTATTTGACTGGATTCAAATTCAGTTTGATAAGACTGAATTTTCGCCAAGAGAAATAATCGAAGACATTCTATTTCTTGACTATGACCTATTTATTGAGAATAAAGGGAGCCTTAAATACTATAACTATGATAGCCAGCTTCATTATGGGAATATCCGTATCTACTATGGAGCGAAAGAGTCGTCCTACATGCTTGTCATGTCAGGACAGGCACTCGAGTTCTATAGAGATATGGTATTAGATCCAAATAGTCTGTCCGAAAGACAGTTTTTGAACAACCTCTACTACAATTACAATCATTTTTCAGTAAGACGAATTGATATTGCAATAGATGATTTTAATGAAACACCCTATTTCACTCCTAATCAGCTTCTAAAGATTTGTCAGAAGAAACGCTTTATATATGGAAAAAGCACCTACTACAATACCTACGGAGATGAAACAATCGGCCAGACCTTATATTTGAGAAAACCCAATGATGACGAAAGACTTAGAATTTACGATAAACGCTTAGAACGAGCTGAGAAGCTCGGTATCAGCAAGCGGTATATAGAAAATTGGATAAGAACTGAGTTAGAACTTAGGAAAGAAAAAGCTCACTACTTCATTCAAGAATGGTTGCATTCAGAAATAGATCTTCTCAACTTTACCAAGGGATATCTCAAAGAAAAAGTGAGGTTCTATAGTGATAGCTATTTCTCAAAACCTTTGAGATCTTGGGAAAAGTTTTTAGGCCATTCAAAACCCGTCTCTATCATTATTTCAAAATCAAAAACAGAACTAGAACAAAAATTAGAATGGTTTACCTATAAAGGTTCAGGAGCTATTCTAAAAGCGTATAAATTTCTATACGACAATAACTTACTGCATGAGTATGAGAAAGCTAACTATCTCGCACTCAACAATATGGAATATCCACCAGATTTAGCAAGTGGATTAATAGAAAGAGCAATACTCTTTAAACGAGAGGATTTGATCCCTACAATCAAAGAAAATATTAAAAGGAGAAATTAACTATGGCAAAAATGCTTTCACAAAATGACTGGAATTTTAATAACATTGGAACAAAATTTGAATTGGATGAAGTCATTCCAAAATTTGAAACGGAAGTCCGAGCAGATGCAAACGGAGAAATTATCAAAAACCGAGATGGTAGCGAAAGACGTTTTAATACCGATAAAATCATTGGTTGGAAATACAATGTAACAATCAAGGATGGACAATTCAAAAAGAAATCAACCCAAGTCTCAGTAGACAATCCAGATGCCTTGGTTGATAATGACTATATCCAAGCAATGGATGAAGTACCAGTTACATTTGACAATTTACAAGCTACTATGATTAGCACGACAATGTATTACAAGGCTGATGCTATCCATTTAGTAGATGTAAAACAAAAATAAGTAAAATACAAGGGGAGTTAATCCTCCCCTTAGTTAATCTAATTAGAAAAGGAGATCACATGATTAAAACTGTAACAAAAGATGACCTTATCGAACTTGGATTTGCTCCAGGAACTGCAAGAAAGATTATCCATACCGGCAAATTACTATTAGTGAATCGTGGTTTTAACATCTACGATAACAAAAGGATTGGTACAATTCCAGCCAGTGTCGCAGAAGAACTATTAGGAATTGAACTCCAGAAAGAAGCGTAGCTTATGGCTTTACGTAAAAGTAGAGACGGAACTTGGATTGTTGATGTTTCCAATGGTATAAATCCAATATCTCTAAAACAACGTAGAATTGTAAGAAAAGGATTCAAAACTAAAAAAGAAGCATTGGAGGCCGAACAATACTTACGAAGTGTCGAACTTAAAGAAAAAAGTTTCAACTCAAAAATATCAATTGATATCCTTTATGATCTCTTAAAAGAAGAGGATAGAATAAACAACAGAAAACAAAGCTATATAGATACACAAGAAAACAACTATAACAGGCATATAAAAAACTATTTTGAAAAAGTTGATGATGTAGCTAAATTAACTTATGAAGATATCTATCAATTCAGAGAACATCTAAGAGATAAAAATACTCAAAACTCAGAAAAGAAGCTAAGTCCAAACACTATTAATAAAATTATAATTTTACTAAAGAAAATTCTGGATGTTGGATTAAGAAAGGGATTTTACAAGGAACATCCCGTAGGATTACTGAAAAAATTACCCATAGAAAAAGTAAAATTAAATTTCTGGACAGTAAAAGAATTTAAGCATTTCTTAACACTATTTAGCAACGATGAATACAATATAAAATTACTATTCACAGTTCTATTTTTTACTGGTCTAAGACTCGGAGAAGCTCTTGCTCTAACGTGGAAGGACATAGAGTTTTCTACAAATACAATCCATGTAAGTAAATCAATATACGTTAAAAAAGGTGAAGAACACATTAGTAGTACAAAGACAAAAGCTGGAACCCGAAGAATCATCATGAACACCAAACTAGTGGAGACACTAGAAGAATGGAGGCAAACACAGCATGAAAGATTAAAAGAATTTACAACCAACCTAGATGATCTACAGATATTTCAAAATAGCCCGATTACGATAACTAAGGATTCAATCGAAAAACAATATAAAAAAATATTACAAAGAGATAGTTCTTTAAAAAAAATAAGAATTCATGACTTCAGGCATTCACATGCTTCCCTACTAATAAACCAAGGAGAAGATTATCTTGTCGTAAAAGAAAGATTAGGACATGCTTCTATAACTACAACAATAGATACATACTCTCATTTGTATCCAAGCAAGCAACAAAAATTAGCGGATAAATTAGATGATTTGTTATAAAACTAGTAATTTTAAGTAACTCAGCGTTACAAATTCAACAAATAAAAGAAAAAGACAAGGTCCGAAAACCTTGTCTTTAATACTATACCGGCGGCCGGGGTCGAACCGGCACGTCCTTGCGGACACTGGATTTTGAGTCCAGCGCGTCTGCCAATTCCGCCACGCCGGCAAATAGTAACTGGGGTAGCTGGATTCGAACCAACGCATGAGGGAGTCAAAGTCCCTTGCCTTACCGCTTGGCTATACCCCAATAATATAAAATAGGCGAGTGATGGGGATCGAACCCACGCATGCCAGAGCCACAATCTGGTGTGTTAACCACTTCACCACACCCGCCATAATTCTATTAACACGGGCAGTAGGAATTGAACCCACACTGAAGGTTTTGGAGACCTTAGTTCTACCTTTAAACTATGCCCGTAAAATGGAAGGGGAGGGATTCGAACCCCCGAACCCGAAGGAGCGGATTTACAGTCCGCCGCGTTTAGCCTCTTCGCTACCCTTCCAAAATATATAAATGGCGCGAGACGGAATCGAACCGCCGACACATGGAGCTTCAATCCATTGCTC